>NZ_JAANNO010000007.1:34764-70616 GCF_011250645.1 Motilibacter aurantiacus | reverse complement strand
GTGTGCGGCTCTCGTCGTGTGCGGCTCTCGTCGTGTGCGGCGCGGGACGCGCGTGCGCCGGCCGCGAAGGAGCGTCGGCTGAGCGCCCTCGTCACCCGACAGCCGCCCGAGCCGTCGACCTGCGACCCCTGGGCGCCACCTCGGACCGCCTGCAGGGGCCCACACGTGGGCCCCGGGGCCCGAGGCCGTGCCCTGCGGCCGGAGGGCCGCGCACAGCCGGCGGGGTCACCCCAGCGGCACGCGCCACTCCAGCCGCGTCCCCGAGCCGCCCTCGCGGGTCTCGACGGACATCCCGCCGCCGAACATCTCCGCCCGCCGGCGCATGTTGCGCAGCCCGTTGCCGCCGCGCGCCCGCTCCCCGAGGCCGGAGCCGTTGTCCTCGATGACGAGGGTGAGCCCGCGGTCGACGGTCAACGCGACGGCGACGGCGTCGGCGCCGGAGTGGCGCGCGACGTTCGACATCGACTCGCGCAGGACGGCGAGCAGGTGGGGGCGTACCTCGTCCGGCACGCCCTCGGCGATCGGGCCGCGCAGCTGCAGGCGGGCCGGGTAGCCCAGCGCCCGCTCGGCCTCGGCCAGCACGTCGCGCACCTGGCCGCGCAGGTCGTCGCTGTCGACGCGGCGGTTGAGCTCGAAGATCGTCGTCCGGATGTCGCGGATCGTCGCGTCCAGGTCGTCGACCGCCACCGCCAGCCGGGCCTTCGTCCGCTCGTCGGAGGTGCGGCTGAGCCCCTGCAGGCCGAGCCCGGTGGCGAACAGGCGCTGGATCACCAGGTCGTGCAGGTCGCGGGCGATCCGGTCGCGGTCCTCGTAGACCGCGAGGTGGGCGCGGTCGGACTGCGCCCGGTGCCGGTCCAGCGCCAGGGCGGCCTGGTTGGCGAAGGTCGTCGCGAGCTGGACGTCGATGGTGCTGAAGTTCGGCGCGCCGGGCCTGCGGGCGACGGCCAGGACACCGCGTACGTCGTGAGCGGCGCCGAGCGGCACGAGCAGCGTCGCGCCGGTCACCAGCACGGTGCCGGGAAGCTGCGCGATCTCGACGTCGGCGCGTACCTCGCCGCCGGTCAGCGGCGGGTCGTCCACCACGACGGCCTGCCCCTGGAGGACGACCTGCCCGCAGAGCGAGCCCTCGAGCGGCATGCGGGCGCCCGTGAGGCCGCAGGGGTCGCCGTCCCCGGTGCCGGCGAGCACCTCCACCACGAGCTCGTCGCGCCCGAACGGCAGCATGATCAGGGCGATGTCCGCCTCGGCGACCTCCCGGGCCCGCCGGGCCACCAGCCCGAGCTC
Source organism: Motilibacter aurantiacus (assembly GCF_011250645.1). Classification (NCBI taxonomy): domain Bacteria; kingdom Bacillati; phylum Actinomycetota; class Actinomycetes; order Motilibacterales; family Motilibacteraceae; genus Motilibacter; species Motilibacter aurantiacus. Next base: position 69,332 of record NZ_JAANNO010000007.1, on the reverse strand, counting down.
GGTGTCGCGGTCGGCGTCGCCGAGCAGCGAGGAGGTGATCTCACCGGCCGCCTCGAGCCAGCGGCGCCGCCGGTCGGCCTCCTCGAGGACGCGGGCGTTGCCCAGCGCCACGCCTGCGGCGGCCGCCAGCGCCGCCACGGTGTCCCGGTCCTCCTCGGTCAGCGCGCCCTGCAGCTGGCCGTCGGCCGCGAGCAGCAGGGCTCCGAGCGCCGTGCCGCGCTCGGTGACGGGCACCCGGACCGTGCCACCGTCCGGCTCGGCGGCCAGCAGCCGGGCGTACGCCGCCCGCGCCTGCGCCTCCTCCAACACGGTCGCGGGACCGCCCTCCCGCTGCGCGGCCGCGACGCGGCGCAGCTGCCGGTCCGGGCCGAGGACGGCCAGCACGGCGGTGCGGGCCGGGACGAGCCCGACGGCGGCGCGGACGACGTTCTCCGGCACCGCGCCCAGCGTGAGGTCCGCGCCGATCGCGACGACCGCGTCGAGCAGCGCCCGCGCCCGGCCGGTCGCGGGGCGCGCGGCGGGCTCGACGCCCTGCGGTGCGCGTGGGCGCGGGAGCGGAGCCAGGGCCGGGTCACGGCGGGGGGCGGACATGAAGGAAGAGTCGGCAGCAGATCTGTCGCGCTCAACCTCTACAGCCGGGAGCAGGGCCGCCGATTCATTGTGCGTCAAGGCCCATCGGTGGGCCTGCTCCGCCGAAGGGAGATCGTCACAGATGGACGGCCTAGAGGGCATGGACGAGATCGTCCAGGAGTTCCTCGTGGAGAGCCACGAGAACCTCGACCAGCTCGACCGCGACCTCGTCGCGCTGGAGCGCGAGCCCGGCTCTCGCGACCTGCTGTCGAGCATCTTCCGCACCATCCACACCATCAAGGGCACGAGCGGCTTCCTCGCCCTCACGCGCCTGGAGTCGGTCACGCACGTCGGTGAGAACCTGCTCAGCCGCCTGCGTGACGGCGAGCTCTCGATGACGCCCGCGACGACCGATGCGCTGCTGCAGATGGTGGACGTGGTCCGCCTGCTGCTCTCTAAGATCGAGTCCGAGGGCGGCGAGGGCGACGTCGACATCTCCGGTGCCGTGGCCGCCGTCGAGGCGTGCCTGAACGCCGGTTCCGCGCCCGCCGCCGACCCGGCCCCCGCGCCGGCGGCCGAGGCCGCGGCCGTGGCCGAGGAGCCCGCCGCCGACGAGCCGGTCGAGGAGCCGGCCGCCGAGGCCCCGGCCCCCAAGCGTCGCGCCGCCGCGAAGAAGCCCGCGACCCCGCGGGCGGCCACGCCGCGCAAGCGCGCGGCCAAGAAGCCCGCCGAGGCCCCCGTGGCCGAGGCGCCCGCCCCCGTCGAGGCTCCGGTCGTCGAGGCCGCCCCCGTGGCCGAGCCGGTCGCGCCGGCACCGGCGCCCGCGGCGCCCGTGGCCAAGGCCGCGCCGGTCGAGCACGCGCCCGAGCCGAACACCGAGCCGCAGGCCCGCCGCTCCGCTGCCGACAGCACGATCCGCGTGGACGTGGACCAGCTCGAGCTGCTCATGAACCTCGTCGGCGAGCTCGTGCTCACCCGCAACCAGATCGTGCAGCGCGCGAGCGCCGACCACGACATGGAGCTGCTGCGCATGACCCAGCGGCTCAACCTCGTGACGAGCGAGCTGCAGGAGGGCGTCATGAAGACGCGCATGCAGCCGATCGACCACGTCTGGTCGAAGCTGCCGCGCGTCGTCCGCGACCTGTCGACCATGCTGGGCAAGCAGGTCTCCCTGGAGATGTACGGCAAGGAGACCGAGCTCGACCGCACGCTGCTCGAGGCGATCAAGGACCCGCTGACCCACATCGTCCGCAACTCGGTCGACCACGGGATCGAGACCCCCGCGCGCCGCCGCGCCGCGGGCAAGGCCGACACCGGCGTGCTGCGCCTGCGCGCGTTCCACGAGGGCGGCCGCGTCGTCGTCGAGATCGTGGACGACGGAGCGGGCATCGACCCGGTCAAGATCGGTGCGAAGGCCGTCGAGAAGGGCGTCATCACGAGCGCCCAGCTCGCGGCGCTCAGCGAGCGCGAGGTCCTCAGCCTCATCTTCAAGCCGGGCTTCTCCACCGCGGAGAAGGTCACCAACGTGTCCGGCCGCGGCGTGGGCATGGACGTCGTCCGCACCAACATCGAGAAGATCGGCGGCACCGTCGACCTCACCTCGGTGCCGGGCCAGGGCAGCACGTTCCGCCTGACCATCCCGCTGACGCTGGCGATCGTGCCCGCGCTGACCGTCGAGTGCTGCGGCGAGCGCTACGCCGTGCCGCAGATCTCGCTGCTGGAGGTCGTCAGCATCGACGCCCGCCGCGGCACGACCGCCATCGAGACGGTGTCCGGCGCGCCGGTCTACCGCCTGCGCGGCCGGCTGCTCCCGCTCGTCGACCTGGCCGACGTGCTCGGGCTGGACAAGAGCCGCCGGGACGAGGGCAACGTCAACATCGCGGTGCTGCAGTCCGACGGCCGCCCGTTCGGCCTCATCCTCGACCGCGTCCTCAACAGCGAGGAGATCGTCGTCAAGCCGCTGAGCTCCCGGCTCAAGGGCATCGGGGTCTACTCCGGCGCGACGATCCTCGGCGACGGCACCGTCGCGCTCATCCTCGACGTGCAGGCGCTGGCCGCCGGCACGATGCGCAGCGAGGCCGCCGAGCGTGCGGCGCAGCTCGAGGCGCAGTCCGCCGCGGTGGCCGAGGTCGAGCGCCTCCTCGTCGCCCAGGTGGCCGGCGACCGTCGGGTGGCGATCCCGCTCGACATGGTCACCCGCCTCGAGGAGTTCCCGAGCGAGAAGGTGCAGCACGTCGGCGCCCGCGAGGTCGTGGAGTACCGCGGCGAGATCCTCCCGCTGGTCCGCCTGTCGCGCCACCTCGGCGGCTACGACGAGGGCACCGGCGAGCGCCTGCCGATGATCGTCTCCTCGCGGGGCGGCCGCAGCGTCGCGCTCGTCGTGGACCGGATCCTCGACATCGTGGAGGAGGGCGTGCACTCGCGCAGCGACGTCGACGACATCGGCCTGCTGGGCAGCGCGCTCATCCAGCAGCAGGTCGTCGAGCTGCTCGACGTGCGCCAGGCCATCCTCGCGGCCGACCCGCGGTTCCCGATCGACCCCCTGCCCGAGCAGTCCGGTGACGCCGGGTTCGCTGACGAGGCCTTCTCCTTCGAAGGGATGCTGTCATGACCCAGCTGGCCACCTTCACCCTGGCCGACCACCTGTTCGGCGTCGAGGTGAGCCGCGTGCAGGAGGTGCTCCGCTACCAGCCGAGCACCAAGGTCTACCTCGCCTCCCCGGCGATCGGCGGCCTGATGAACCTGCGCGGCCAGGTCGTCACCTCGGTCGACCTGCGCCGCCGGCTCGAGCTCGAGCCGGCCGGGAACGGCAGCGAGCCGATGAACGTCGTGGTCCGGGTCGACGGCGAGGTGCTGAGCCTGCTCGTCGACGCGATCGGCGATGTCGTCACCGTGGGCGACGACCTCTTCGAGTCGCCGCCGGAGACGCTGAGCGCCAAGGAGCGCGAGCTGATCGTCGGGGCGTACAAGTTGGAGGACCGTCTCCTGCTCAAGCTCGACATCGACAAGGCCGTGGACGTCGCCTGACCTCCGCCGCATCGCGTACGCCCTCCCGCCCCCGGCGGGAGGGCGTACGTCGTCGTCGGCCCGTGCCGCCGACCCGCCCGTCCCACGTCCACCCGCTCTACCGGGTAGGACGTGCGACCGGCTGCTCCGACGCCGGGGGTGTCACGTAGCGTGACCATCACGTGCGGAGAGTGATCGCGAACCCTCCGACCGGGGGAGTGCCAGACGTCGCCCGACGGGGGACCCTGGAGGGGTTCGATCCACGCGGCGGTCTGGAGGCCCATCCGTGTACTCCCTGGTCAGTGCTCCCGTCCTCGGGTTCGACCTGATCCGTCGCGCGGGTGGGGCGGAGGCCGCCGACGTCCTCGTCACCGCGCTCGCCCTCGGCGCCGAGCACCTGCCCGCGCTCGCCGCGGCCGCCCGGCCCGAGCAGGACCGGGCCGAGGCCTGGGCCGAGCTGGCTCGTGCGACAAAGGACGACGCCACCGTGCGCGCCGTCGCCGCAGGGCTCGGCCCTGCCACCGGCTCGAGCGGGGCCGGGACGGCGGGGGACGCTCCCGCGACCCTCGCGGCGCTGCGCCGGCTGGAGGTGAGCGGCATCGGCGGGCTCGAGGACCTGCTGACCTGCCTGCGCACCGACGTCTTCGACTGGGCCTGGTCCCGCGCCGGTGGCGTGGCCGTCCAGGACGAGACCGCTTCGCGTGCGGTGTCGGTCGTGTGCGACGCGGTGGCCGCCGCGTACGCCATGCCTCGGCTGCCGGCCGGCTCTCGCGCGCTGCTCGTCTCCCCCTGGCGGGACGCCCTGGAGCAGCTGGCGCCCGTCGCCCCCTGCCTGGGGCCCAACGAGGAGCAGGTACGCGCGCTGCTCGCGCGGCTGTCCGCGCTGGACGCCCGAGGGCTCGCCGGGCTGTCCGACGGGGTGGAGGCGTCGCGCCGGTCCGGCCGGCCGTGGGCCGTCGCCGTGCACGCGGCGTCCTGGGCCGCCCACCTGTCCGGGCGTACGCGGTGCGCTGCGGCGGCGCAGCTGCTCGCCGTCTCCGCACTGCACCGGGCGGGGCTGAGCGCGCGGGCCGCCGCGTACGGGACGTGGAACCTCGCGTCGGGGGCCGTGCACGCGCTGGTCGTCGCCGACCTGCTGGGCGAGGAGGACCGGGAGGCGCTGGTCGGGCCGCTGGAGCTGGCGCTGCCCACGGCCTGAGCAGGCCGGAGCAGCAGGGGGCGGGTACGACGAAGGGCCGGGGCGGCGATGCCGCCCCGGCCCTTCGGTGCGTCAGGAGAGCCCGCGCACCGCTACGTCAGTAGCGGATGCCGCGCAGGTAGTTGTAGCCGATCTCGGCCGTCTGCAGCGGGGTGACGTCGGGGGTGTCGTTCTCCACGACGTACTGCTCGGCCTTGTGGGCCTGGAAGATGCGCGCGAAGTCGATGATGCCGGTGCCGAGGTCCGCCATGTCGCCGGGCTGCTGGCCGGGCGTCGTCGGGTTGGCGCCGTGCCGGTCCTTGACGTGGAACTGGCGCGTGCGCAGCGGGGAGTCCTCGATGACGTCGATCGCGAACTGCACCGGGTCCGACACGCCGAGGTTGAAGCCGGCCGTGACGACCCAGTAGAGGTCGACCTGGAGGTGGACCAGCTTCGGGTCGAGGCGGTCCATGAAGATGTCCCACGGGGTGAGGCCGCCACCGAGGTCGGTGGTGAACTCGTGCGCGTGGTTGTGGTAGCCGTAGCGGATCCGGTTCTGCTTCGCGATCGCGGCCTCGGCGTTCATCTGGTCGGCCCAGCGGCGCCAGTCGTCGGCGCGCGTCGACGCGAGGTAGGGGACGTTGCTGTACTCCTGGCCGAGGATCTTCGCGTTGGCGAACTTCTGCGCCGCCTGCGTCAGGTTGGCCGAGATGCCGTCGTGGCTCGAGGACGCCTTGATGCCGAGGTCGTCGAGCAGGTCGCGCATCTGCGCCGGCGTCATGCCGTAGAGCCCGGCCAGCTCGACGTTGCGGTAGCCGATCTCCTCGAGCTGCTCGAGGACGTTCGTCGCCGTCGTGGCGTTCGTCATGACCGAGCGCAGCGTGTAGAGCTGGATGCTGATCCGGTGGTTGACGACCTTGGTCGAGCCGACGCGCGGGATGGCGGCCTCGGCCGGGCGGGCGCCCGCGAGCGCCGCGCCGCCGATGCCGGCCGCGACGGTGGCGCCGAGCGCGCCGCGGAGGAAGGAACGGCGGTTCAGTCCGCGGTGCTCCAGGGACTGACAGAGGGCAGCGTTGCCGTCATAGCCGTAGCACATGCTTGTGGTTCTCCTTCTAGACGCGAAGGGCACGGCGGACCCGGTCCGTGCCCGGGCGGAGAGCTCGCCCCCCACCTGCTGCGGACCCTAACCAGGTTCTGGTTGGGCGGACAATAGTTCGACAGCAGATCTTTCTAGTTATGGCTCGAAGCAACAAACCCTGGGTGAAGCCGGTGCTCGCCCTCTGTTGCTCCTTGGCCGCGTGTCACGCGGCGCGTATCGGGAACTGTGGGGCGGAAGCACTCATGTGAGCGATAACCCCTGGCTCGGGCCGTGACCGAACTGTGATGGGCGCTCACCCCCCGTACGAGGAAGAAGGCCGACCTCCATGCCGATCGAGACCACCGACCTGACCGGGCGCGTCGTCGCCGTGACCGGCGCCAGTGCGGGCATCGGGACCGCCACCGCGCGCCTGCTCGTCGAGGAGGGGGCCAAGGTCGCCCTTGGCGCGCGACGTGCCGAGCGGCTCGAGGAGCTGGTCGCCGAGCTCGGCCCGGACAACGCCGTGGCGGTGCAGACCGACGTGCGCAAGCCGGAGGACCTGCGCCGGCTGGTCGGGGCCGCGGTCGAGCGGTTCGGCGGGCTCGACGCCATGGTGGCGAACGCCGGGATCGGGCTCTACGGCGGCATCGAGGACGGCACCGACGACGAGCTCGCCGAGATGCTGGACGCCAACCTGGCCGGCACGGTCTGGTCCGTGCGGGCCGCCGTCCCCGAGCTCAAGCGCCGCGGGGGAGGCGACCTCGTCCTCGTGGCCAGCGTCGCCGGCCTGCGCGGCGACGCCAACGAGGCGGTCTACGCCGCCACCAAGTTCGGGCAGGTGGGGCTGGCCGGAGCGCTCGACCGCGAGCTGCACACGTCGGGGATCCGCGTCTCGGCCATCTGCCCGGCCGGTGTCGAGACGGAGTTCGCGATCGGACGCGGCCGCACCGAGGGCGACCCGGCGCTCGCGGACTACCTGCGCCCGGAGGACGTGGCGTTCCAGATCGTCACGGCCATGAAGCAGCCCCGGCGCCTGCGCACGACGCTGTGGACGATCTGGCCGATGGCCCACCACGGCTGAGCCCGGGCCGCGTGGTCGCGCCCGACGTCACCCGCCCGACGTCACCCGCGCGACGTCATCCGCGCGGATGTCACCCGCCCGACTCACGCACCCGCTGTCACCCGCGCGGGGCGGCCGTGCTGTGCCGGACGACGAGCTCGGTGGCCAGCTCCAGGCGCGGGGTGACCAGGGGCTCGCCGCGCGAGAGCTGCAGGATCGTGCGCGCGGCGAGCATGCCCATCTCGACCAGCGGCTGGCGGACCGTCGTCAGCGGGGGCGACGCCCAGCGTGCCTCGGGAAGGTCGTCGAAGCCGACGACGCTGACGTCCGTGGGCACCCGCAGGCCGCGCTGGCGGATCGCCTCGTACACGCCGTACGCCATCTGGTCGCTCGAGGCGAAGATCGCGGTCGGCGGCTGGCGCAGGGCGAGCAGCTGGCAGGCGCCGGTGAACCCGGCCTCGTGGTAGAAGTCGCCCTCGTAGATCAGCTCGTCGTCGACCTCCACGCCGGCCGACTCCAGGGCGGCGCGGTAGCCGTCGAGCCGGGCACGGCTGCAGAGCAGGCGCTTGGGCCCGGCGATCAGGCCGATGCGGCGGTGGCCCAGCGAGAGCAGGTGCTCGGTGGCGCTGCGGCCCCCGGCCCAGTTGGTCGCGCCGATCGTGGGCACGTCGAGGGTGGGCACCCCGGCCGGGTCGATGACCACGGTGTGGACGTCGAGCCGGCGCAGCTCGGCCTGCACGTGGGGGTCGAGGTCCGAGAGCACGAGGATGACCCCGTCGGAGGCGCGGGCCTGCAGGTTCTGCAGCCACTGCCGGGTGGCCGAGCGGTGCCGGTGGATGGCCGAGACGACCGTGCCGACGCCCTGCGGGTGGGCGACGTCCTCCACCCCGCGCAGGATCTCCACCGCCCACGGGCTGTCCAGGTCGTTGAAGACGAGGTCGAGCAGGCCCGCCCGCTCCGCGCCCTGTCGCGAGCCGCGCCGCTGGTAGCCGTACCGGTTGAGCAGCTCCTCCACGCGGGCGCGCGTGTCGGGCGCCACGTCCGCCCGCCCGTTGACCACCCGCGAGACGGTCGGCACCGACACCCCGGCCTCGCGGGCGATGGTGGTGATGGTGACGCGTACCCCGTCATCGGCGGCCACGGTGCCTCCCTCTGTCGGCGACAGGTTATGCGGCGGGCGGCCAAAGTTCCGGCGAGAGCGCCAGATCTACTCGCTCGGGCGACCAGGTTCGGTGCAGATCTCGTGCAACAGCTTCAGCCGGGGATACTGGTGCCGACAAGGGTGCTGGCGGGCGGGCCTCGACGGCGTCGGAAGGTGGCTCGGACATGGGCGTGGGCGAGGTCCTGTCGCGCCGCGCGTTCCTCGGGCGGGCGGCCGTCGGAGCCTTCGGCCTGCTCACCCTGCCGGCCTGCGGCCCGGGCGGCCCCGGGCACGGCGTCGGCCCCGGCGCGCTCGACGTGTGGGTGTGGCAGGACGCCGCCGACAAGGTCCAGCAGGCGGCGGTCGACCGGTTCAACGCCTCCGGAGCCGGCCGCGCGCGGCTCAACCGGGTGCCCGGCGACGGCTACGAGGACAAGCTCCGGGTCGCCATCGGGTCGTCCAAGGCGCCGGACGTCTTCTTCAACTGGGGCGGCGCGAGCGTCAAGGAGTACGCCGACGCGGGCGAGCTGCTCGACCTGACCCCGATGCTGCAGGCCGACACCGCCTTCGGCAAGGCCTTCCTGCCCTCGGTCCTGCAGGCGGGGATGGTGGGGGACCGCTACTACGGCATCCCCATGCGCGGGACGCAGCCCGTGCTCGTGTTCTACAACAAGGCGGTCTTCGCCGACGCCGGGGTGAGCCCGCCCGAGACGTGGGACGACGTCACCGCGCTCATCGCGATCTTCACCGAGCAGGGCGTGACCCCCTTCGCCTTGGCCGGGGCGGACGCGTGGGCGGAGCTGATGTGGCTCGAGTACCTCGTCGACCGCTTCGGCGGGCCGGGGGTCTTCGAGCGGGTCAAGAACGGCGACGTCCGCGGGTGGCGCGACCCGGCCGTGCTGCGTGCCGCCAAGGCCGTGGTCGACCTGATCGAGCGCGGCGCCTTCGGCCACAGCTTCTCGGCGGTGGGCTACAACGCCGGTGGGGCCTCGGCCCTGCTGTCGCGCGGCCGTGCGGCGATGCAGCTCATGGGCTCCTGGGAGTACGCCAACCAGCTCGCGGCCGACCCCGAGTTCGCCCGCGGGAGGCTGGGCTGGACGACCTTCCCGACCGTGACCGACGGGCGCGGCGACCCGGACGCCGTCGTCGGCAACCCGAACAACTTCTGGTCGGTCACCGCGGGCGTGCGGGACCCGGAGGCCGCGTTCGCGTTCCTCCGGACGGCGGCCGAGGACGCGTACGCCGCGGACCTCGTCGGCCAGGGCGCCGTTCCCACGACCACCGACGCCGCGTCCTTCCTCGACCGGAGCGCCGACCCGGCCTTCGCCCGCTTCCAGTACGACCTGGTCCAGCGGGCGTCGACGTTCACGGTGTCCTGGGACCAGGCGCTTCCGTCGGCGCAGGCGACCGGCATGCTCACCCTGATCCGGAAGCTCTTCGCCGCCCAGCTCGCCCCGGCCGAGCTCGTCGAGGCGCTGACGGCGCTGCCGCGCGGCTGACGTGTCGAGCGGAAGGCCGGGCCGTGCCGTGCCCCGGGACGCAGGCACGCGGCTGCGGACGGGGCGGCCCGGCGCGCTCTGGGCCGTCCCCGCGCTGGGCTTCTTCGCGCTCTTCGCGCTGGCACCGCTGGCGATCGTCGCCTACCTGTCGTTCACGAGCTGGAACGGGCTGGGCGCGCCCGAGTGGGTCGGGTGGGCCAACTGGTCCCGGCTGCTCTCCGACCGCGACGTCCGGGAGGCGGCCTGGCACAGCCTCCTGCTGACCGTCGGGACCTGGGCCTTCCAGACGCCGGCCGCGTTGCTGCTCGGCGTGTGGTCGGCCGGGCGCGGACGTCACCGCGCCGTGCTCTCGGCGGTGTTCCTGCTGCCCCTGCTGCTGTCGAGCGCGGCGGTCGCGCTCGTGTGGAAGTCCCTGCTGGACCCCAACTTCGGGCTCGTGGCGGAGGTCGCCCCGGTGCTCGGCTTCGACGACGCCAGCTGGTTCTCGACTCCTGAAGGGGCCTTCAGCGCACTGCTGTTCGTGCTCGGATGGCAGTTCATCCCGTTCCACGCGCTGCTCTACCAGGGTGCGGCCCGGCAGGTCCCGGAGGTGCTGCACCAGGCGGCGGCCCTCGACGGCGCCGGACGGGCGCGGCGCTTCTGGAGCATCACCCTGCCGCAGCTGCGCAACACGGTCGTCGCCTCGTCCGTGCTGATGGTGGTCGGGTCGCTGACGTTCTTCGACACCGTCCTGATCCTCACCGGGGGCGGCCCGGGGACGTCCACGACGGTCGTGCCCCTGCTCGTCTACCGCAACGGCTTCGAGGGCTTCGAGATGGGCTACGCCAGCGCGATCGCCTTCGCCCTCGTGCTCGTCTCCACCGCGGTCTCGCTGCTCCTGGTGCGGCTCACGGGCTTCGGCCGGATGAGCGCGACCAGTGCCCGGGACGGGCTGTGAACGGCAGGCGCCACCGCGGTCCGGGGATCGGCGGCATCGCCGCGGTCGGCGTGCTGGGCTGGCTGCTCGTCGTCGCCGTCCCGGTCTACGCGGTCGTGGTCGCCTCCCTGCGCCGCCGGGAGGACTACCTCGACGTCGGGCCGCTCTCGCTGCCCGAGCGGCTCACGCCGGAGAACTACCTCGACGCCCTGCGCAGCGGCTTCCTCGGCTACCTGATGAACTCCGCCGTCGTCGCCGCCGCAGTGGTCGCCCTGGTGCTCGCCCTCGCGGTGCCGGCCGCGTACGCCGTGGTCCGGTCGGGCACCCGGCTCTCCGCCCACGCCTTCCGGCTGTTCCTGCTCGGCCTGGCGATCCCCGCGCAGGCGGTCATCGTCCCGGTCTTCCTGCTGATCTCGCAGCTGCGGCTCTACGACACGCTGCTCGCGGTCGTGCTGCCGACGGCTGCGTTCTGCCTGCCGGTCTGCGTGCTGATCCTCACCGCGGCGATGCGCGACGTGCCCGAGGAGATGTACGAGGCCATGGCCCTCGACGGCAGCGGGCCGGCGCGGACGCTCGTCCGGCTGGTGCTGCCGCTCACCCGACACGGGACGTCGACGGCGGCGGTCTACGCAGCCCTGCAGGCCTGGAACGGCTTCCTGTTCCCCCTGGTGCTGACGCAGTCGGAGAGCCGCCGGGTGCTTCCCCTGGGGCTCTACGACTTCCAGGACGAGTTCGGCACCGACGTCCCGGGGCTGCTCGCCGCGGTCGTGCTGTCGTTGCTGCCCGCGCTCGTCGCCTGCCTGTTCGCCCGCCGGGCCGTCGTGGCCGGGCTCGCCGGTGGCGGCGGCAGGTAGTTCAGGCGGTCGCCAGGACCTCGGCCAGCTGGGCCGGGTGGGTGAAGGGGTTGTTGTGCGAGCCGTCGAGCTCGACCTGCCGGGCCGGGCCACCGGCGGCCCGCACCAGCTGCTCGCGCCACGCGCGGGGCGCGAACGCGTCCTGGCGTCCCGCGGTCACCGTCACGGGGGCCTGCAGCCGCGCGATCGCCTCCTCCGGCCGGTCGGCGACGGCGGAGCGCAGCAGGGTCAGCAGCGCCCCACCGGCGCGCAGGTAGTCCGGCAGCACGGCCAGCTCGCGCGGCGAGTCCCGCCGGTACGCCGCGGGCGCCCGTGCGGCGAGGCGGAGCAGCCCGCGCTGCCCCGGGGCGACGGTGGGGCCGGCCAGGACGAGGGCCTGCGGCGCGGCGTCGGGCTGCAGCAGCAGCGCGGCGTGCAGCGCGGCCTGGGCGCCGGTGGAGTGGCCGGCGAGGACCAGCCGGCCGGGAGGGGCCGCCGCGCGGGCCCACGCGGCGAGCGCGCCGGCAGCACCCGCGACGGTCGGCGGGCAGGGCCGTGGGCGCCGCGAGCCGAAGCCCGGCAGGTCGAGCAGGACGCACCGGCCCCCGCGGGCCGCGACGGCGCGCACGGTCGGGAGCAGGTAGCCCAGCGCGCCGAGCCCGGGCACCAGGGCGACCGTGAGCGCGGCGTCGGCCGGGCCCGCCTCCAGCGAGCGCACGACGCGCCCGTCGAGCGCGGTCGACTCCTCCCGGACCTGCTCCGGTGCCCGCGCCACCGTGTGGTCAGGCCCCGACCCGGGCGACCCAGGCGGCCGGGTCGTCGACGACGCCCTGCACGACCGAGCGGGCGGCCCCGAGGACCGCGGCGTCCGCCTCCAGCCGGGAGGCGCGCACGTGCGGGGCGGACCAGGGGGCCGAGAGCAGCCGCCCGGAGACCTCCTGCTGCACGAACCGCAGGATCCACGGCGAGAGCGGCGCGTACGCCCCGCCGAGCACGACGGCGTCGAGGTCGAGCAGGTTGAGCGCGCCGGCGAGGGCGACCCCGAGCGCCGTGCCTGCGGACTCCAGGGCCGCGAGCATGCGCGGGTCGGCGGCGCGGGCCGCCTCGACGATGCGGTCGACGGCGGGGACGCCGCCCAGCGAGGTGCCCCGGGACGCCGGCAGCCCGGCCGCGCGCAGGATGGCGTCGAGGCCGGCGTACTGCTCGAGGCAGCCGCGCGCCCCGCACGTGCAGTCGGGGCCGTCGGGAGACACGGTGAGGTGGCCGAGCTCGCCGCTCCAGCCGTGCCGGCCGCGCACGAGAGCGCCGTCGAGCACGATGCCGGAGCCGATCCCGATCTCGCCGGACACGTGCAGGAAGCTGCGCGGCACGCTGGCGCCGGCCTCCGCCGGGGTGGCGAAGAGCTCGGCGAGCGCGGCGAAGTTGGCCTCGTTGTCGACGGTCAACGGCATCGCCGGCAGGTCGGGCGCGGCGCGCAGCACCTCCAGCACGTCGAGGTCGTGCCAGCCGAGGTTGGGGGCAAGCTGGAGCGGGCCGTACGGGGCGCGGACGAGGCCGGGGACGGCGAGCGCCGCCCCCGCCAGCCGGAGGCCGGCGCGCTCGGACTCGGCCGCCACCTGCGCCACGATCCGCGCGGTCCGGCCCAGCACCGCGGGGGCCGGCTCGTCGCGCCAGTCGCCGGCCTCGATGTGGCGGCTGCGCACCACGCCGGACAGGTCCATCACGCAGACCGCGACGTAGTCGACGTTGACCTCGATGCCCACCCCCGCCGGCCCCGCCTCGGACAGGACGAGCCCGGTCGCCGGGCGGCCGCCGCGGGCGCGGGCCGTGGGGCCGGACTCCACCACCAGGCCCGCCCCCACCAGGGCGTCGACCAGACTGGAGGCGGTGGCCCGGGTGAGGCCGGTGGCGCCGGCGATGTCCGCCCGCGAGACGGGCGTGGGGGCGAACGCGATCTCGCGGAGCGCCAGGGCGAGGTTGTGCTCGCGCATCGCGCTCTGCCGGGCCGGGCCGGGTGCGCGGCGCGACCGGCGGGGGGCCGGCCAGCTCGCAGCCCGGATGTCACTCATGGCATTGACAGTGCCACAGGGAGGGGCTTATGTTCAAGACCTAAACAAACCTGGGAGGAACATCGTGGCAACGCAGCCGACACGTGAGGACAAGTTCTCCTTCGGCCTCTGGACCGTGGGCTGGCAGGCCCGTGACATGTTCGGCGAGGCCACCCGTCCGCACCTCGACGCGGTGGACGCGGTCCACAAGCTCTCCGAGATCGGCGCCTACGGCATCACCTTCCACGACGAGGACCTGATCCCGTTCGGCTCGTCGAAGGACGAGCGCCGGCAGATCATCGACTCGTTCAAGAAGGCGCTCGAGGAGACCGGCCTCGTCGTCCCCATGGTGACGACGAACCTGTTCGGCCAGCCCGTCTTCAAGGACGGCGGGTTCACGAGCAACGACCGCTCCGTCCGCCGCTACGCGCTGCGCAAGGTCATGGAGAACATGGACCTCGCCGCCGAGCTCGGCGCGGAGATCTACGTGTTCTGGGGCGGCCGCGAGGGCTCCGAGGTCGATCAGGGCAAGAACGTCGGCGCCGCGCTCGACCGCTTCAAGGAGGCGCTCGACACGCTCGCGCAGTACTCGATCGACAAGGGCTACGGGCTGAAGTTCGCCCTCGAGCCCAAGCCGAACGAGCCCCGCGGCGACATCCTGCTCCCGACCATCGGGCACGCGCTCGCGCTCATCAACGAGCTCGACCACGCCGACATGGTGGGCCTCAACCCCGAGGTCGGCCACGAGCAGATGGCGAGCCTGAACTACACCCACGGCATCGCGCAGGCGCTGTGGCACGGCAAGCTCTTCCACATCGACCTCAACGGCCAGCACGGCCCGCGCTACGACCAGGACCTCGTCTTCGGCCTCGGCGACCTGCTGCAGGCGTTCTCGACGGTCGACCTGCTCGAGAACGGCGCGCCCGGCGGCGGCCCGACCTACACGGCGGACCGGCACTTCGACTACAAGCCGATGCGCACCGAGGACATGGACGGCGTGTGGGAGACCGCGAAGTCGAACATGTCCGTCTACCTCATGCTCAAGGAGCGCTCGAAGGCCTTCCGCGCCGACCCCGAGGTGCAGCAGGCGCTCGAGGCCGCCCGGGTGGCCGAGCTGTCGGTCCCGACCCTCGGCGAGGGCGAGACCTACGAGCAGCTGCTGAACGACAAGTCCGCGTACGAGGAGTTCGACGCCCAGGCCAAGGGCCTGGAGGGCTACGACTTCGCCCGCCTGCAGCAGCTGGCCGTCGAGCACCTGCTCGGCGCCCGCTGACGCACTCCTGACGCCCGCCGGTCTCGGCATCTCTCCAGGAAGGGACGCAATGACGCTCGTCGCAGGGGTCGACTCCTCGACCCAGTCCTGCAAGGTCGTCGTCCGTGACGCCGAGACCGGCGCGCTCGTCCGGGAGGGCCGCGCGGCCCACCCGGACGGCACCGAGGTACACCCGCAGGAGTGGGAGTCGGCGCTCGACACCGCGATCGCCGAGGCCGGCGGGCTGGACGACGTCGCCGCGGTCGCGGTCGGCGGCCAGCAGCACGGCATGGTCTGCCTCGACGAGTCGGGCAAGGTCGTGCGCCCCGCCCTGCTCTGGAACGACACCCGCTCCGCCGGTGCCGCCTCCGAGCTCATCTCCGAGCTCGGCGGCGGCGAGGCGGGGCGGCAGGCCTGGGTCGACGCGACCGGCCTGGTACCCGTCGCCAGCTTCACCGTCACGAAGCTGCGCTGGCTGCGGGACAACGAACCCGACAACGCGAATCGCACTGCGGCGGTCTGCCTGCCCCACGACTACCTGTCGTGGAAGCTGGCCGGCTCGCCGGGGCTCGACGCGCTCTTCACCGACCGCGGCGACGCGAGCGGCACGGGCTACTGGTCGGCCGCGACCGGTGAATACCGAACCGATCTTCTGGTGCGCGGCCTCGGTCACGAGGCCGTCGTGCCACGTGTCCTCGCTCCGTCCGAGGCGGGCGGGGCCACTCCGGCCGGCGCGCTCATCGGCCCCGGCACCGGCGACAACGCGGCCGCTGCCCTGGGGCTGGCCGCCCGCCCCGGCGACGTCGTGGTCTCCATCGGCACGTCCGGTGTCGCGAGCGCGATCTCCGAGGTGCCGGCCACCGACGGCTCGGGCGCCGTGGCCGGGTTCGCCGACGCCACCGGGCGCTTCCTCCCGCTCGTCGCGACCCTGAACGCCGCCCGCGTCCTCGACGCCATGGCCCGCATCCTCGGCGTCGACCACGACGAGCTGTCCCGGCTCGCGCTCTCGGCGCCCGCCGGGGCCGGCGGGCTCGCGCTCGTGCCGTACCTCGAGGGCGAGCGGACCCCCGACAAACCGGAGTCCACCGGCGCCCTGCACGGCATGCGGCTGTCCACCTCCACCCCGGCGCACCTGGCCCGGGCCGCGGTCGAAGGGCTGCTCTGCGGCCTCGCCGACGGGGTGGACGCGCTCGTCGAGCAGGGGGCGCGCGTCGAGCGGGTCTTCCTGGTGGGCGGCGGTGCCCGGTCCGAGGCCGTACGCCGCCTCGCCCCGGCCGTCCTCGGCCGGCCCGTGCTCGTCCCGCCGCCCGGCGAGTACGTCGCCGACGGCGCCGCCCGGCAGGCCGCCTGGGTGCTCTCCGGTGCGGCCGAGGCGCCGGCCTGGGAGCGCGCGGGGACCGAGACGTACGAGGCCGAGCCGACCCCGTTCGTGCGCGAGCGCTACGCCGAGGCACGCGAGCTGACCATCGACCGGCCCGGGGCCTGAGGCCGGGCACCACGGCTCGGCACCGACGAGGGCCCGCCGCGACGACCTGTCGCGGCGGGCCCTCGCCTCGTGCCGGGTCAGACCCGGAAGCGGGACACCTGCTGGTGCAGGGCCGCGGACACCTCGTCCAGCCGCACCGACGCGGCCTGGGCGCTGCCCACGGTGTCGAGGGTGGAGCCGGCGGTGCGGGCGACGGCGGTCACGTCGACGGCGATGTCGGCACTGCCGGCGGCCGCCTCCGCGACGCTGCGGCCGATCTCCGCCGTCGTGGCGGTCTGCTCCTCCACCGCCGCCGCGATCGTGGTGGAGAAGTCGTTGACCCGGCCGATGACGGCCGTGATCTCGGCGATGGCCGCGGCCGCGCCCGCCGTGTCCGACTGGATCGTCTCCACCCGACGGCTGATGTCCTCGGTCGCGCGAGCGGTCTCCTGCGCGAGGTCCTTGACCTCGCCGGCGACGACGGCGAAGCCCTTGCCGGCCTCGCCGGCGCGGGCGGCCTCGATGGTGGCGTTGAGCGCGAGCAGGTTGGTCTGCTCCGCGATCGAGGTGATGAGCTTGACCACGGTGGTGATCTCGGCCGAGCTCGCGCCCAGCCGCTCGACCGACGCCTGGGCCGAGCCCGCGACGGTGACGGCCCCGGCGGCGACGCGGGCGGCCTCGGCGGCGCTCTGGGAGATCTCGCGGATCGACGCGCCCATCTCCTCGGCGCCGGCCGCCACGGTGGCGATGGCGGCACTGACCTGCTCGGCGGTGGCCGAGGTGGTCGTGGCCTGAGCCGTCACGCTGCGCGAGTCATCAGAGATGGTGCGGCTCGTGCCGGCGATCTGCCCGGCGGTGCTCCCGAGGTCGTCGGAGCTGCGTGCCATGGTCGCCACCGTCTCGCGGACCGCCGCCGTGGCCCGGTCCAGGGCGCCGGCCATCTCGCCGACCTCGTCGTGGCTGCGCAGCCCGACCGTACGGGTGAGGTCGCCGTCGGCGACCGCGGCCAGCACGTCGTTGACCTGCTGCAACGGCCGCACGATCTGCCGGGCGACGATCACGGCCGCCCCCACGGCCAGGGCCAGCCCCACGGCGAGGACCACCAGCAGCGTGTTGCGCCCGCTCTCGTAGGTCTCGTGCGCCTGCCCCGCTCGGCTCTCCGCGTCGACGTGCTGGGCCTTCGCCAGCTGCCGCACGTCGTCCATGAGGGTCGTCACGAAGGGCGAGATCTCGGCGAGTGCCTCGTCGACGGCCGCCTGGTCCAGCGCCCGGCTGGCGGGGACGAGCTTCTCGTCGCGGACCTGCCGGTAGCCGTCGACCGACGACTGCAGCCGGCTGACGTCGTGGCCCAGCCCGGCGTACCCGGCGAGCGCCTCGTCGACCGCGGCGTCGTCCTCGACGAGCAGCCGCTCGCGCTCGGCCTTCGCGGCCTCGTCGTCCTTGAGCGCGTGGTAGAGCACGTCCACCCGGCTCTTCCAGACCGCGCTGCTCAGCGCGTCCAGCTGCTCAGAGGCGACGAAGCTCGAGCTGTAGATGCCTCCGCCCGCCGTGTCCACCGCCGAGAGCTTGAGCAGGGAGACGACACCGGTCGTCAGCGCGGCGACGGCCGCCACCAGCACGGCCAGCAGGATCTTGGTGGCGACTCGGCGGTTGCCGAGCCAACGTGTCGGCAGGGACGGCGAGCTCGGGTCTGCGCTCATGGTCATGGCCCCTCTTCCGGCCGGGGTCGCCGGCTTCTCGAAGTTCGTTGCGTGTTCAACGACCTTCAATTCGGTGCAGGGCCTGGCCGAATGAGCGACCGAGGCAGGGATCGCCCGCTCGGCCCATCAGGTGCGCTCCGGCAACTGGTTCGGGGGCGTCCGCGGGGCCGGGCGCACGACCGAGGAAGTGGGGCGTCGCTCAGCCGAGCAGGTCGCTCAAGCCGCTGATCAGGTAGCTGACCCCGGCCAGCAGGCCGAGCGCCCAGGCCGCGATGCGTACCCGCTTGCGCGTCTTCTCGTCCACACGTCGACGGTACGTGACCGGGTCGGGCGTGAGCGTCGGCGCGACCGCCCCGACGACGTCCCGTCCCGAGGCCCGACGCGGGGCCCGGCGGACGGGAGAGACGCGTCCGCGCCCCGCCTCAGGACGCGGAGCCGAGGGCGGTGCCGGTGTGCTCGTGCGTGGCGGCGATGACGGCGTCGAGCCGCTCCCGGGTGGCGGTCAGGTCGGCGATCTGGGCGTCGAGGCGGTCACGCTCGGCTGCCAGGCGGTCGAGCATCTGCGTGGTCGCGATCCCGGTGTGCACGCAGGGGAGCAGCGCGGTGATGGCCTTGCTCGACAGGCCGGCGGCGTACAGCGCCTGGATCCAGCGGACCCGCTCGACGGCGCCCGCGTCGTAGTGCCGCTGGCCGCTCGGGCTGCGCACGGAGCTGAGCAGCCCCTGCTCCTCGTAGTAGCGCAGCGCCCGCGTGCTCACGCCGGCCGCGGCCGCGACCTCTCCGATCCGCACCGAGGCCTCCTCGCCGAAAGACTTGCCCTTGACGCCAACGTCAACTCCTACCGTAGCCGCACCTCCCGGCAGAACGGCCGGGGACCGGACGTGGAAGGCATTGCGATGGACCTCACCAACTCCGTGGCGCTCGTGACCGGGGCGAACCGCGGCCTCGGCCGGCACTTCGCCGCCCAGCTGCTGGAGCGGGGCGCCGCGAAGGTGTACGCCACGGCGCGCGACCCGCGCACCGTCGACCTGCCGGGCGCCGAGGTGCTCGCGCTCGACATCACCGACCCGGCCTCCGTCTCGGCCGCGGCGGGCGCCGCCCCGGACGTGACCGTGCTCGTCAACAACGCGGGGATCTCGACCGGCGCCGACCTGGTGACCGGCGACCTCGCCACGGTCCGGCTCGAGCTCGAGACGCACCTGTTCGGGACGCTGTCGATGGTGCGCGCGTTCGCGCCCGTGCTCGCGTCCAACGGCGGCGGCGCGGTGCTCAACGTCCTGTCCGCGCTGTCCTGGTTCTCCACCAGCGGCGCGAACGCGTACGCCGTGGCGAAGGCCGCGGCGTGGGCGATGACCAACGGCGTCCGGATCGAGCTGGCCGGGCAGGGCACGCAAGTGACCGGCGTGCACCTCGGAGCCGCCGACACCGACATGATGGCGTGGTACGACGGCGACAAGACCGACCCGGCGGAGGTCGTGCGGATCGTGCTGGACGGCGTGCAGGACGGCGACCTCGAGGTCCTCGTGGACGACTGGAGCCGGACGGTCAAGGCGAGCCTGGCCGGCGACCCCGCGGCGTTCTACCGGCTCGGCGCGACGGCCTGAGCTGCGGGTCGCCCCGGCCCTGGCGACGTACGGCCGCCGCCCGTGCGGGCGACGAGAGCGGGACCGGGGCGCCCCCGCAGGAGCAGGGGGGCGCCCCGCGTCGGGCTACCTGCGCTTCGCCGCCGGCACCGGCGTGGACGACATCACCATCGCGCTGCCGCCACCCCGGCGTGCCGTCTCGGCGGCCGCCTGGACGCGCCCGTCGGGCAGGAACTCCACGGCCGTCGCCGCGCCGATCTCGGCGGTGCTGGTGAACGTGTGGCCGAGGGCCTGCAGCTCGGCGCGCGGGAACGCGGGCTCGGCCTGGATCGACGCGGTGTTGCGCTGCGACTGCCGCGGCGCCGCGATGGCCTGCACCAGCGGCATGCCGCGGTCGAGCCGGTTGGTCAGCACGGCGAGCACTGTCGTGATGATCGTCGCGCCACCGGGCGAGCCGGCCGCCAGCAGCGGCTTCCCGTCCTGCAGCACGATGGTCGGCGCCATGGAGCTGCGCGGCCGCTTGCCGGGGCCCGGCAGGTTCGGGTCGTTGCCGCCCTGGGTGTCGGTGAAGTTGAAGTCGGTCAGCTCGTTGTTGAGCAGGAACCCCCGCCCCGGCACGACGATGCCACTGCCGCCGGTGGCCTCGATGGTGAGCGTGTAGGACACGACGTTGCCCCACTTGTCGGCCGTCGTGAGGTGGGTCGTCGAGACGCCCTTGGTGTCGGGGGCGCCGGCGGCCGCGGTGCTGCCGCACCCGGCGTACGAGCCGTCCGGGACGCCCGGGGCGAGCGGCTTGGGCAGCGCGGCGGCGGGGTTGACCAGGCAGGCGCGCTCAGCGGCGAACCCGTCGGACAGCAGCTGGCGCAGGGGTACGTCGACGTGCTCGGCGTCGCCGACGTACCGGTTGCGGTCGGCGAAGGCGAGCGCGCTGGCCTCGGCGAACAGGTGCTGGTGCGCGGTCTCGGACGCGGTGGCCAGCGGGAAGCGCTCGAGGATGTTGAGTGCCTCGCCCACGGTGGAGCCGCCGCTGGACGGCGGCGCCATGCTGTAGACGTCGAGTCCGCGGTAGCTGACCTGGGTCGGCCGGCGCAGCGGGGCGTCGTAGTCGCGCAGGTCGTCCATCGTGATGAGGCCGCGGCGGACGTTGCGGGTCACCCCAGGGGCCACGGGCGGCTGCTGGGCCGTCTGGACGAGGTCACGCCCGATCGCCCCGCGGTAGAAGATGTCCGTCCCGCGCCGGCCGAGCTGGTCGTACGTCTCGGCGAGGCCCTCGTTGACGAACACGCTGCCGACGGCCGGGGGCTGTCCGCCGGGGAGGAAGAGCTCCCGGGTCGAGGTGAAGTCGCGGAAGCGCGCGGCGTTGTCCGCCGTCTGCTGGCGGAACGTCTCGTCGACGACGAACCCGCGCTCGGCCAGCCGCTCGGCGGGCGCCAGGGCGCGGCGCAGGTCGAGCGTGCCCCACCGGCGCAGCGCCTCCTCCCACGTGGCGGGCGTGCCGGGGACGCCGACGGAGAGCCCGCTGCTCACGGCGTCGGCGAACGGGATGGCCGTGCCGTTCTCGACGAAGGCGCCCGGCCCCATCGCCAGCGGAGCCGTCTCGCGGCCGTCGATCGTCAGCACCCGCTTGGTCCGGGCGTCGTAGTAGACGAAGAAGCCGCCGCCGCCGATGCCGGCCGAGTACGGCTCGGTGACCCCGAGGGCGGCCGCGGTGGCCACCGCCGCGTCGACCGCGTTGCCGCCGGCCTTCAGCACGTCGATGCCGATGCGGGTCGCGTAGGGGTCGACCGAGGCGACGGCACCGCCGTAGCCGGTCGCGACGGGGGCGCGTGGCGGCTCCACGGGACGGGCCGCGCCCGCCGGCGCGGCGAGCAGGCCCAGCGGGAGGACGGGGGCGAGAAGGGCGACTATCGCCGCCTTGCGGAGGGTCACCCGCTGTTCCTCCCACTACGAGCGGTAAGAGTCAAGGAGTGCACTGGCCGCGACCGGGCAACTACGCATCGGAGGCGTTCACCTCAAGGGATGACGGCGGGCGCCGATGAGGTGCGGGTCCGGGAAAACGCCCGGACCAACCGAACTAGGACGGGGTGGCCCGTGGGTGACATACGAGTGCTCGTCGTGGACGACTCCGCCGTCGTCCGGCGCATCGTCGCCCAGGTCCTCGACGCCGAGCCCGGCATCAGCGTGGTCGGCACGGCGCAGAACGGCCGGATCGCGCTGGACAAGCTCGTCGAGCTCTCCCCGGACGCGGTGACCCTGGACATCGAGATGCCCGAGCTCGACGGGCTCGGCACGCTGAAGCGGCTCCGGCAGACGCACCCGCGGACGCCGGTGATCATGTTCAGCACGCTCACCGAGCGGGGCGCGTCGGCGACGATCGAGGCGCTCTCGCTGGGCGCCAGCGACTACGTGACCAAGCCCTCGAACACGACCGCGCTGACCCAGTCCGTGCGCAGCGTGCGCGAGCAGCTGGTGCCGAAGCTGCGCTCGCTCTGCGGGCAGGGCCCGCAGCAGCCGGGCGGCGCGGGCGCGGCACCCGGGCGCCGCACGGGGACGCTGGGCGCGCCCGCGGGAGCCGTCGGCACGGGCGCACGGCGTCCCGGCGCCGCCGCCCCGGTGGCCCGGCTGACCCCGGCGGCCAAGCGGCCGGACATTCTCGTGATCGGCTCGTCGACGGGAGGGCCCGAAGCGCTGGCCCGCGTCCTGTCCGGCCTGCCCGGCACCCTCCCGGTGCCCGTCGCGGTCGTCCAGCACATGCCGCCGATCTTCACCCGGCTGCTGGCCGAGCGGCTCGACCGCTCGAGCGCGCTGGAGGTGCGCGAGGCGGCCGAGGACGATCAGCTGGTCCCCGGCCGGGTGCTCATCGCACCCGGCGACCGGCACCTCGAGGTGGTACGCCGGGGCACCGGCCTCTTCGCCCACCTGACGACCGCTCCGCCGGAGAACTTCTGCCGGCCCGCAGTCGACGTGCTCTTCCGCAGCGTCGCCGCGACCTTCGGCGGCAGCGTGCTGGCCGTCGTCCTGACCGGCATGGGCAGCGACGGCAAGGCCGGTGCGCAGACGCTCAAGGCCCGTGGGGCGCGGGTTCTCGCCCAGGACCAGGCGACGTCCGTGGTCTGGGGCATGCCCGGCGCCGTCACCGCGGCGGGGCTCGCCGACGCTGTCCTGCCGCTGGACGCGGTGCCCGGCGCGATCGTCGACTCGATAGGCCTGGCCGGGCGCCCCCGGCCCGCTAGCGCCACCACGGAGGCTGCGTTGACCAGGGGAACACGACCATGAGCACACTCGCGACGACCGCGTTCGACTTCGTCCGCGAGCTCGTCTACCGCGAGGCGGCGATCGTCCTCGAGCCCGGCAAGGAGTACCTCGTCGAGGCGCGGCTGACCCCGCTCGCCCGCGCGGCCGGCAAGCCCAACGTCAGTGCGTACGTCGACGGGCTGCGAGCCTCGCGCGACCCGCGTGAGCAGGCGAAGATCGTCGACGCCCTCACCACCAACGAGACCTCGTGGTTCCGGGACGGCGCGCCGTTCCGGGCGGTGTCGGACCACATCGTGCCCGAGATCCTGCGCAGCGGGCGCCCCGACCGGGTGCTGCGCATCTGGTCGGCCGCCTCCTCCAGCGGCCAGGAGGCGTACACGGTCGCGATGAGCATCCAGGACAAGGTGCGGGCCGCGGGCTGGCGCTTCGAGATCCTCGGGACCGACATCTCCGAGGAGATGCTCGCGCGGGCGCGGGCCGGGCGCTATTCCCAGCTCGAGGTCAACCGCGGGCTCCCCGCGCCGCTTCTCGTGAAGCACTTCACGCGCAGGGGCACCGAATGGGAGGTGTCGCCGGAGCTCAAGGCCAACATCAAATTCCAGCGGCTCAACCTCGCGGCGCCGTTCCCGGTGATGCCGCAATTCGACATCGTCCTGCTGCGCAACGTCCTGATCTACTTCGACACGGCGACCAAGCGTTCGATCCTGCGACGGGTCGCCGGAACTCTCAAGCCGAGCGGATGCCTGCTGCTCGGGGGAGCCGAGACCACTCTCGGTGTCGATGACTCGTGGGAGCGGGTCCTCGTCGCCGGCGCACCCGTCCATCGACCGGCAAAATTCATCGGAAGTAAAGGAGCCTGACATGCGCGCTCTCGTCATTGACGACTCGCGGGCCATGCGGACGATCCTTGGCCGCATTCTCGTCGGGCAGGGATTCACCGTCTCCGAGGCCGGCAACGGCCAGGAGGCGCTCGACACGTTGGACGCCCTGCACGCGGAGGGCGACACCCCTGTCCTTTGCCTCGTCGACTGGAACATGCCGGTGATGGACGGGCTCACGTTCATCAAGCAGGTCGGCAAGCGCGACGAGTACCGCAACGTCACCCTCATGATGGTCACGACGGAGAGCGAGCACGGCAACATCGTGCGCGCGCTCGCCGCCGGGGCGCACGAGTACGTGATCAAGCCGTTCACGGCCGACGCGATCGCCGACAAGCTCGCGTTGCTCGGCCTCGTCAGCGCGGAGGTGACCGCATGACCGCCACCCTTGCCGTCGACGACCTGCTCGCCATCGCCGGCGACCTCTGGACGTCCTACCTCGGCTCGGAGCCGACGCCGTCGATCCCCGGGGTCGGCGACCCTGCGGAGGTGACCGCGAGCGTCTCCATCGCCGGCGAGTGGAACGGCGTCGTCGTCATCTCGATGAGCGCGCGGACCGCGCAGGACGTTGGAAGCGCGCTTCTGCAGATGGACCCTGCGGGCCTCGAGCCGGGGGACGTCGACGACGCCGTCGGCGAGCTTGTGAACATCGTCGGGGGGAACGTGAAGAGCGTGCTGCCCGGACCCAGCTCGCTGTCGCTCCCCGTCGTCGCCCACGGCACCGCGCACGTCGCCAGCCGCGGCGCAGAGATCGTCGCCCAGGCCGCGCTCGAGTGGCTGGGCCAGCACGTCGAGATCACCGTCTGGTCCTCGACCTCCACGGAAGGAGCCACGTCATGAAGATCCTCATCGCCGACGACAGCAAGGTGATGCGGCAGATCGTCACCCGCACGCTGCGCCAGGCCGGCTTCTCCGGCCACGACCTCGTCGAGGCCGTCGACGGCGCCGACGCGTTCAGCAAGGTCCAGAGCGAGGAGCCGGACCTGGTCCTCAGCGACTGGAACATGCCGAACATGACCGGCATCGAGCTGCTCGACCGGCTGCGCGCCAGCGGCTCGACCGTGAGCTTCGGGTTCGTCACCTCCGAGGGCTCGCCCGAGATGCGCGAGCGGGCGGCCAACTCCGGCGCGCTCTTCCTCATCGCCAAGCCCTTCACGCCCGAGGCCTTCCGGGAGGCCCTCGAGCCGGTGCTCGACTAGTACCGGAAGCTACGGCCGCGCCCTCCCTCGCCGGCCCCTAGACACAAGGAGATCTCGGACAATGGCCATCAGCCTGCTGCCGAACGAGAAGGACGTCCGGGACGCTCTCGGCGGCCTGCTCTTCCGGGACATCACCCTCTCGCCCGGCGAGCCGGTGGTCCCCTCCCCGACCGACCCCGTGAGCATCGCCGTCTACGTCGACGACTCGCTGGGGACGGCCGCGGTCATCGTGACCGACCTGTCCCTCTCGGCCTTCGCGGGTGCGGCGATCGGGCTGGTGCCGGTGGGTGGGGCGGAGGCCTGCATCGAGGACAGGGAACTCCCGACCTCGATCAAGGAGAACCTCGACGAGGTGCTGAACGTTCTCGCGTCTTTGTTCAACGCCGAAGGGCAGCCGCACGTCAAGCTGTACGCGACGTACGGCTTGGGGGAGGCGCCCCCGAACGACATCTCCGCGATCCTGCGCGCGTTCGGGCGCCGGCTCGACCTCGGAGTGGATGTCGCGGGCTACGGCAAGGGGCGCATCTCCATCGTGCTCGCGTGACCAATCGCACGAGGAGACGGGGCGCTTTGCCCCGACATTCGTACGCGAAAGCCCCCCGTGGTTTCCTGCGGGGGGCCTTCACGTGTCGGAGCATTGGTGCGGGCGCACTAGCACAGGCTGCTTAGATGATCGCACGGTACCCCTGAAGTTGCTACGGTTCCCCAGGCGATTCTCGAGGAACGCCAGCACTGCAGTTCTCCGGCCCTGGATGGAGCCCTCTTGATGGCTGAGCCCGGCACGCGCGACGCCGACGCGGACGGGGTGCGCGGGGGCTCCCCGCTGCCGCCGGACAGCTGGGGCGCGCTCCTCGACGAGGTTGCCGCCGGCCGGCTCAGCCTCACGCTGGAGAGCCCGAACGGCGGCCGCGTCGCGCTGCTCGCCGCCGACGAGCTCACCCGCCTGCAGGGCGCCGCCCGCACCGGGACCAACGGCACCGTCCGCCTGACCGGCCGCGAGCTCGAGATCCTCTCGCTGCTCGCCGCGGGCTCCACCGGGACCGGCGCCGCCGCGCGGCTCGGCCTCGCCCCGAACACCGTCGCCCAGCACCTCGTCGCGGCCCGGCGCAAGCTGGGCGTGCGCACGAGCGCGGCCGCGGTCGACGCGGCCCGCCGGGCCGGCCTGCTGCCCTGACCGCTCGGGCCGAACGATCCCCCGCCCGCGGACAGGCCCTTCGTACCGTGTGATCGCCCGGCCCAGTGAGCAGACTGGGGGCGTGAACGACCTCGCCCCGCTGCTCGTCGTCAACGCCGGCTCGAGCAGCCTGAAGCTGTCCCTCCTCGACGAGCGCGACGAGATCGTCGCCGAGTCCGGCCTCGAGCGCTGGGAGGGGGCGCGCGACACCGCCGGCATCGAGACCTTCCTCGCCGGGCTGGCCACGGCTCCGGTGGCCGTGGCGCACCGGTTCGTCCACGGCGGCACCCGCACCGACGCCGCCCGCATCGACGAGGCCGAGGAGCAGCGCCTGACCGGGCTGACAGCGCTGGCCCCGCTGCACCAGCCGCGCTCGCTGGCCGGGGTGAGCGCGGTCCGCCGGGCGCTGCCCGACACCCCGACGTACGCCTGCTTCGACACGGCGTTCCACGCGACGCTGCCCGTCGCCGCGCACACCTACGCCCTGCCCGCGCAGTGGCGGGAGCGCTGGGGGCTGCGGCGCTACGGCTTCCACGGCCTGTCGCACGCGTACGCCTCCCGCCGCGCCGCCCAGCTGCTCGGGCGCCCTGTGGAGCAGCTGCGGCTCGTGACCTGCCACCTGGGCTCGGGCTCGTCGCTGTGCGCCGTGCGGGACGGCCGGTCGGTCGACACGACGATGGGCTTCACCCCCTCCGAGGGCCTGGTGATGCGCACCCGCAGCGGCTCGGTCGACCCGGGCCTGATGCTGTGGCTGCTGCAGGAGGGCGGGCTCTCGGTCGACCGGCTGGCGGCCGGGATCGAGCGCGGGGGCGGGCTGGCCGGGCTGAGCGGCACGAGCGGCGACACGCGGGACATAGCGGCGGCGGCCGCGGCGGGGGACGAGAGCGCCCGGCTGGCGCTCGAGGTGTGGAACCACCGGCTGCGCCGGGAGCTCGGCGCGATGCTCGCCTCGGCCTGGGGGGCCGACGCCGTGGTGCTCACCGGCGGCATCGGCGAGCACGCGCCCGGGCTGGTCGACCTCGGGCAGCTGGAGGCGCTCGGCATCCGGGTCGACCCCGACGCGGTGGCGCAGGGGCGCGGCGACCGGGACGTCAGCGCTGGCGGCGCCACCGTGCGGACGCTCGTCGTCGGCGCCCGGGAGGACATCGAGATGGCCCGGTCCGTGCGGGCGGCGGCCGGGGAAGCCGCACCGGGCGCGGACGCGGAAGAGCGCCACACCCCGCCTGGGGTGTGACGCTCTCCCGGGGTGGGACGGCGGGCTACTTCACGTAGACGACGAAGCTCCCGCTCGCCTTCTCGCCGTTGTAGCTGACCTGCGCCGTGATCGTCGCGGCGCCGGGCTTCACCGCGCGGATGGTGTCGGTCGAGTCGACCCTGACCACGTTGCTGCGGTTGCTGCTGATCTTCACCGTCATGCCCGCCGGCAGAGCCGTGCTCCTGCCCTTGAGGATGTAGCCGAAGAGGCGGTCGTCGCTGAGCGAGACCGTCAGCTGCGGGTCGACGGTGGCGCCGACCGGGAAGACGAGGCGCTGGGCGATGTCAGCGGCCTCGTCGGCCCCCGCCACGACCGGCTTGGCCGTGACGACGGACGGGACCGCGTCCAGGGCGCCGGAGACCGTGACGTACCGCGTCTGCACCACGTCGGTGGCGGAGCTCGCCAGCTCGAAGCCGTAGCGGCCGGTGTCGACGACCCACTTGCCGGCGGCCTCGTCGTAGAAGGCGAGGTCGCGGACCTTGACGTCGAAGTTGACGTGCGTGCTCTCGCCGGGGGCGAGGGCCACCTTCTCGAACGCGACCAGGCGCTTGATCGGGCGCTGCTTCGCGGCCGGGGCGTCGGGAGTGGTCACGTACAGCTGGGCGACCTGCGCGCCGGCGGTCGCACCGGTGTTCTCGACCTCGGCGCGGACGCGAATCGTGTCGTTGGCGTCGACCGACGTCTTGTTCAGCCGGAGCTTGGACAGCTCGAAGCTGGTGTAGCTCAGGCCGTAGCCGAAGGGGTACGTCGGCGTGCCGGTGAAGTACATGTACGTCCGGCCCTGCGAGGTGGCGTTCGCGTGCAGGTCGTAGTCGCCGATAGGCGGCAGCTGCGCCTCGCTCCGGTACCAGGTGAACGGCAGGTGCGCGCCGGGGGTGACCGTGCCGAGCACGACGTCCGCGAGGGCCTCGCCGCGACGCTGTGCGTTGAACGAGCTCCACAGCATCGCCGGGACCTTGTCCTTGAAGCTCTCGACGTTCACCTGGCCGATCGTCTCCATGTAGACGATCGTGTTCGGGTTGACCGCCGCGACCTGGTTGATCAGGGCCTCCTGCGACCCCGGCAGGGTCAGCGTCGTGCGGTCCTTGTCCTCGGCCGCGTCGGTGTGGTCGTTGCCCACGTAGACCACGACCGCGTCGTAGCCGGCGGTGGCGGCCACGTCGGCGGGGACGAGCGCGCCGCGCTGGCTCTCGGTGCCCTTGAGGTAGTCCACCGTGGCGCCGGGGTTCATCGCCTCGATGGCGGACTTGAGGCCCTCGTAGCCGCTCACGATGTTGCGCTGGCCGGCCGCGGTGAAGTCGGCGGAGTAGCCGCCCAGGTAGGTCTGGTCCTTCGGCGGGTTGCCGTACCAGCCGATGACGGCGACCTTGTACGCGCCGGAGGCGGGAACCTTCAGCGGAAGCAGCGTGCTGCCGTTCGCGGCGGTGTCGTTCTCGAGCAGCACGATGCTCTCGGCGCCGACCTTGCGGGCCAGGGCGAGCCGCTCGGGGGTCTGCGTCACTGCGTCGTTCGCGTCGCTGTTGACCCAGGTGCCCTTCGCGAGACGCTGCCGCGCCTGCTGGATCCACGGCACCGCCGTCTCGGCGTCGAACTCCCCGAGAGAGATGCGCGCCGTGAAGAGGCGCAGGACGTTCAGGTCGACGTCGTTCTCGTTGAACGTGTCGTTCTGGGTCTTGATCTTCTGCGCCACGGCGGTGGGGATCGTGTTGGCGTAGCTCCACGCGTCGTGGTAGCCGGTGTTGCAGTCCAGGTCCTCACCCGCGGCGCTCGCCAGGGCGTGGCGCTCGTACTGGTTCGGGACGTGGTCGTAGCCCTGCGGGATCCACGTCGGGTAACGGCCGCCGTTGCGCTGCTGGATCGTCCAGATGGCGTCGCAGTCGGAGGTGAAGTAGCCCTGGAAGCCGAAGGTCTGGCGGGCCAGGTTGTCGATCAGGTACGTGCTCGCCGCCGCCGGGACGCCGTTGACCTTGTTGTACGAGCTCATGATCGAGCCGGGCTGCGTGTCCTTGATGACGTCGCGGAACTGCTTCGTGTAGTACTCGCGCAGGTCGCGGTCGGACATCACCGAGTCACCGCCGAGGCGGTTGTACTCGCTGTTGTTCGCGGCGTAGTGCTTGATCGTGGTGAGGGTCTTGTAGTAGCCGTTGGCCGCGGCCGGCAGCTTGCCCTCCGGGGTCTTGCCCTCCATGCCGTTGACGAACTGGTTGGCCATCTTGGTCGTCAGCAGCGGGTCCTCGCTGAACGACTCGTCCGTCCGGCCCCAGCGCGGGTCACGCGCGAGGTTGATGGTGGGCGAGTAGAAGTCGAGGTCGAACTTGTTGTCCTTGACGACCTCGCGCGCCTCGTCGGAGATCGCGGTCGCCTCCGTGTACTGCAGGGCCGGGTCCCACGTCGAGCCGAGGGACAGGCTCAGCGGGTACGACGTGGTGTTGTTGAGGACGGTCGCGTTCTGGTTGTCGACCAGCTGCTCGCGCGCGACGCCGTGCAGCGCCTCGTTCCACCAGCCGTACTGGGCGATGCCCAGCCGGGGGATGGCGGGGGAGACGCTGCTGTTCATCTGGCTCGCCTTCTCGGCGAGCGTCATGCGGGACACCAGGTCGGCGGCGCGCTCCTGCGGGGAGTACGCCGTGTCGAGGTAGATGGGGCGCTGATCCGAGACCTGGGCGGCCAGCGCCTGCTGACCGGGCCCCGCCAGGGCGGCGGGGGCCAGGCCCGTCACGGTGAGCCCGAGGGCCAGCGTGAGGGGCACCGAGCGTCGTGCCATGCATGTCTCCCGGGGAGGGACGGGGCGCGCCGGGAGGCCGGCGGCGCTGCGGACGGCCGTGCGGGCAGCCGGGGCTGCTCGCACGGAAGGAGGTGCCTCGGTGGACGGGGGCGGGGACAGCGGCGGGGCGGGCTGCAGCGCGGCGTGCACGGCCGCGTACGAGCCCTGCAGGCCGGGCAGCGGGCCACGGTGCCGGCTGCTGCGCCCTCCTCGCGACGACCGCGGCGCCTGCGTGGCGGGCAGGCGGGGCGATTGGTTGGGCCTCGGAACTAAACCTCCGGGGTGGTGGTGTTGTCCAGTCCGGAGCCGCTCGAGCAGGTCACAGCTTCATAACGGATCAGGCGTGGTTTCGTGCAACTTACGGGCTACTTCCGGAAGCCTGACCGGGGAGGTTTGACACGTTCGAGGGGGTCTGACCAGGCCGGTTGATGCTCCGAGCGGGGCACCACGCGGGGGTCCTGGCGGCTGTTACCGGATTGTTGCGGCAACATGTGTCCGAGGGCTCTGGAAGTTGCGTATGTTCGATGCGTAAACAAAGGGTCAGCTCGAGGGACCGGGGCGGGGTCACCCGCCACGCCCTCCCGTCGAGGCCTAGCTCTACCCGGGGCTCTACCGGGCTCCGTCAGGGGACAGGAAGGGAAGGTCGAGGATGTCGACCAAGAAGAGGCTCCTCGCGACCGTCAGCGTCGCGCTGCTGGCCGGCGGGCTGACCGCGTGCAGCAGCGAGCGTTCGTCCGACGAGGGCGCCAGCGCCAGTGCGAGCGGGGGCGCCGGTGGCGGCCTCATCGGCGTCTCGATGCCGACTCGCAGCCTGGAGCGCTGGAACAAGGACGGCGCGCGCCTCACCGAGCAGCTCAAGACGATGGGCTACGAGACCACGCTGCAGTACGCCGACAACAAGGTGGACCAGCAGATCACGCAGATCGAGAACGTGATCAACCAGAACCCCAAGGTTCTCGTGGTCGCCGCCATCGACGGCACCGCGCTCGGCCCGGTGCTGCAGAAGGCCGCCGCGCAGAACATCAAGGTCATCGCGTACGACCGGCTGATCAACGACACGGACAGCGTCGACTACTACGCGACGTTCGACAACTACAAGGTCGGCCAGCTGCAGGGCCAGTACATCGTCGACCAGCTCAAGCTGGACACGGCCTCCGGCCCGTTCAACCTCGAGCCCTTCGCCGGCTCGCCGGACGACAACAACGCCAAGTTCTTCTTCTCCGGCGCGTGGGACGTCCTCAAGCCCTACATCGACAGCGGCAAGCTCGTCGTCCCGTCGGGCAAGGCGCCCAAGAACAACGACGCCTGGGCCAGCATCGGCATCCAGGGCTGGCAGTCCTCCACTGCGCAGTCGGAGATGGAGACCCGGCTCAACTCCTTCTACACGGGTGGCAAGAAGGTCGACGTCGTCCTGTCGCCGAACGACTCGCTCGCGCTCGGCATCGAGCAGGCCCTCGACGGCGCCGGCTACACCGAGGCCGACTGGCCGCTCGTCACCGGTCAGGACGCGGACCAGGCGAACGTGAAGAACATGCTCGCCGGCAAGCAGTCCATGACGGTCTGGAAGGACACCCGGACCCTGGGCGACCAGGTCGCCAAGATGGTCGACCAGGTCGTCAAGGGCGAGACCGTCGACGTGAACGACACCGAGACCTACGACAACGGCAACAAGGTCGTCCCGACCTACCAGCTGCCGCCGCAGGTCGTCACGGCCGACTCGGTCCAGACGGACCTGGTCGAGACCGGCTTCTACAGCGCCTCGGACCTCGGCCTCTAAGACCGAGCCAGGAACCCCCGGGGCTCTGGGCGGGCCCGCTCCCGACCGTTCGCTCGCCCACCCTCGACCGTTCCGTAACCTCCTGCGAGCCGGGCCCTGCATGACGCAGGGCCCGGCCGAGGCCCCGTCGGGACACTTTTCGAGTTAGCGAGCGACGCAGACATGGCTGCTTCCGACCACACGATTCTCGAGATGCGCGGGATCACCAAGACGTTCCCGGGCGTCAAGGCACTGCAAGACGTCACGCTGGCGGTTCGTCGCGGCGAGGTCCACGCGATCTGCGGGGAGAACGGCGCGGGCAAGTCGACGCTGATGAAGGTCCTCTCGGGCGTCTACCCCGCCGGGTCGTACGAGGGCGAGATCTACTTCGACGGGAAGCTCTGCGAGTTCAAGAGCACCCGCGACAGCGAGCAGCTCGGGATCGTCATCATCCACCAGGAGCTGGCGCTCAGCCCCTACCTCTCCATCGCGGAGAACATCTTCCTCGGCAACGAGAAGGCCAAGCGCGGCGTCATCGACTGGACCGCGACGAACCGCGACGCGTCCCAGCTCATGGCCCGGGTCGGCCTGACCGAGAGCCCGGACACCAAGATCCAGGACATCGGCGTCGGGAAGCAGCAGCTCGTCGAGATCGCGAAGGCCCTGTCCAAGCAGGTGAAGCTGCTGATCCTCGACGAGCCCACCGCGGCGCTCAACGACGAGGACAGCGCGCACCTGCTGGACCTGCTGCGCCATCTGCAGGGGCAGGGCATCACCTCGATCATCATTTCGCACAAGCTCAACGAGATCAAAGCGATCGCGGACTCGACCACGATCATCCGCGACGGGCAGACGGTCGAGACCCTCGAGATGCGCGGCGCCGAGCCGGTGAGCGAGGACCGCATCATCCGCGGCATGGTCGGGCGTGACCTGTCCAACCGCTACCCGGAGCACACGCCGAAGATCGGTGAAGAGCTCTTCCGCATCGAGGACTGGACCGTCCACCACCCGATCGACCGGCACCGGGTCGTCGTCGACTCCGCTGCCCTGTCGGTCCGGGCGGGCGAGATCGTCGGCATCGCGGGGCTCATGGGTGCCGGGCGCACCGAGCTCGCGATGAGCATCTTCGGCCGCAGCTACGGCTCGGACATCTCCGGCCGGCTGTTCCTCAAGGGCACGCAGGTGACGCCGCCGCGCAACGTCAAGGACGCGATCAGGCTCGGGCTCGCGTACGCCACGGAGGACCGCAAGCGTTACGGGCTCAACCTCATCGAGGACATCAAGACCAACATCGCCAGCTCTGCGCTCGGCAAGCTGTCCCGCTGGGGCGTGGTCGACGAGGGGCGCGAGGTCAAGACCGCGCAGGGCTACCGCAAGGACATGAACATCAAGGCGCCCAGCGTCGACGTCCTGACGGGCAAGCTCTCGGGCGGGAACCAGCAGAAGGTCGTCCTGAGCAAGTGGATCTTCAGTGACCCGGACGTGCTGATCCTGGACGAGCCCACGCGCGGCATCGACGTCGGCGCCAAGTACGAGATCTACCAGATCATCAACGCGCTGGCGGACCTGGGCAAGGCCGTCATCGTCATCTCCTCCGAGCTGCCCGAGCTGCTCGGCATCTGCGACCGCGTCTACGCGATGAGCCAGGGCCGGATCACCGGCCAACTACCCCGCGGTGAGGCCTCCCAGGAGTCCCTCATGCGCTACATGACGATGGAGAAGGAAGGTGCGTCGGCGTGAGCAGCGCCCTCACCAAGGACGTGCGGCCCAGTGAGCCGAGCGCGGGCGCGCCGGCCGGGCCCTCGCTGAAGCAGTACCTCAGCAGCAACGTCCGTGAGTACGGCATGGTGGCGGCGCTGCTGATCATCGTCCTGCTCTTCCAGATCCTCACCGACGGCCGGCTGCTCGCGCCGAACAACGTCGCCAGCCTCATCGGCCAGAACGCGTACGTCTTCATCTTGACCATCGGCATGGTCATGGTGATCGTCGCGGGCCACATCGACCTGTCGGTCGGCTCGGTCGTCGCGTTCATCGGCGGGCTCTGTGCCCTGATGATGAGCGACTGGGACATACCGTGGGTGCTGGCGGTCGTCGCCTCGGTCGCGATCGGCGCGCTCGTCGGCGTCTGGCACGGCTTCTGGATCGCGTACGTCGGCATCCCCGCCTTCATCGTGACCCTCGGCGGCATGCTCATCTTCCGTGGCCTGGCCATCGTGCTCGTCGGCACGACCGTGGCCGGCCTGCCGAACGACTTCATCCAGATCAGCAACGGGTCGATCCCGAACTGGCTCGGCTTCGCCGGCAACCTCGACGTCGTCACGGTCGTCATCGGCCTGGTCGCGATCGCCGGCCTCGTCGGCTCGCAGGTCCGCGCGCGCGTCGCGCTGACCCGTGAGGGCCTGACCACCGAGCCCGCGGGCGCGTTCCTCGCCAAGATCGTCGTCATCGCGGCGATCATCGGCTTCGTCACCTGGCAGCTGGCCAACAGCACCGGCGGCACGCCGTACGTCCTCATCATCGTCGGCATCCTCGTCGTGCTCTACACGTTCATCATGGGCAAGACCGTCTTCGGCCGGCACATCTACGCGATGGGCGGCAACCTGCAGTCGGCGAAGCTCTCCGGCGTCGACACCAAGCGCGTCAACTTCATGATCTTCGTGAACATGGGGCTGCTCGCCGGTATCGCCGCGGTCGTCACCACCTCCCGTGCGGGTGCCGGTGTCGCGGCAGCCGGTCAGAACTACGAGCTCGACGCCATCGCGGCCGCCTTCATCGGCGGCACCGCGGTCGCGGGCGGTATCGGCAAGATCTCCGGCGCGATCATCGGCGCGCTCATCATGGGCGTGCTCAACATCGGCCTGTCCATCATGAGCGTCGACGCCGCCTGGCAGCAGACCATCAAGGGCCTCGTGCTCATCGCCGCCGTCGCCTTCGACATCCTCAACAAGCGGCGCGCGGG
>NZ_JAANNO010000007.1:0-34638 GCF_011250645.1 Motilibacter aurantiacus | reverse complement strand
GGGGCCTCCTGACAGCCCCTCGCTGATTGATCTCCGCGGCCCGCGCCTCCTCCCCCCGGAGGCGCGGGCCGCGGCCTTTCCCCGGCACCGGTCCTGCAACCGGCGGCGTGAAACGCTCAGCCGAGGCCCGCGGCCGCCGATGGGCCGGCATGGGGGAGCTGCTCGCGTCGCGGCCCGAGCGGCCGGGCAGCGGCGACTGGCGGGCGGCCCTCGCCATGGCGCTCTCCGCCCCGGACCACCCCACGCTGGTGTTCCAGCCGATCGTCGACATCGTCAACGGCACCGTCGTCGGCTACGAGGCGCTCTCCCGGTTCGAGCTGGAGCCCGCGGCCACCCCTGACGTGTGGTTCCGGCAGGCCCGCCTGTACGGCGGCGCGGCGCGGCTGGAAGCGCGCGTCGTGGCCCGCGCCGTCGCCGCGCGCGAGCTGCTGCCCGAGCCCCGTTTCCTCACGGTCAACATCAGCCCGGACGCCCTCGCCTCCGAGCCGGTGCAGCAGGTGCTGCGGGAGGCCGGCAAGCTCACCGGCTTCGTCGTCGAGCTCACCGGGCACGCCGGCCACACCGTCGGCCCGCAGCTGAGCGAGGCGATCCGGTCCCTGCGCGCGGCCGGCGCGCTGCTCGCCATGGACGACGCGGGCAGCGGGTATGCCGGGCTCGTCCAGCTGCTCGACGTGCGCCCGGACATCGTCAAGATCGACCGGGAGCTGATCACCGGGGTCGGCACCGACCGGGCGAAGGCCTGGACCGTCGAGCTGCTGGGCTCGTTGGCCGGCCGCCTGGACGCGTACGTGCTGGCCGAGGGGATCGAGACCCAGGAGGAGCTCGAGCGCTGCCAGGCGCTCGGGGTGCCGCTCGCGCAGGGCTGGCTGCTGGGGCGCCCCGCGCCCGCCTGGAGCGAGCTGCCGGCGGAGGTCGCGGCGCGGATCGTCTCCTCCTCGGCCCGTGCCGCGGACACCGGCCGCATCGGCTCGCTCGCGGTCCGGACCGCCCCGCTGCGCCCCGGCGAGCTGCTCGAGCCGTCGCCGTCGCCGCGGGTGCGCGTGGACCGGGACGGCTGCCCCGACGCGCTCTACCTGCCGTTGCGCCGGGCCAGCGACCCGCAGGGCTACCGCGGCTCGGACGCCATCCTGCGCGTCAACGCGCTCACCCCGCTCGCGGACGCGGCCCTGCGGGCGATGGCCCGTCCGGCCGAGCGCCGCTTCGACCCCCTGGTCTGCGTCGACGACACCGGCCGCTACGTCGGCGTCGTCCTGCTGGACGCCGTCGTGACCGCCCTGTCCACCGCCCGGCCCTGAGACCGAGCACTCGAGGAGCACCGTCGTGAGGCGCTTCGCCTGCGGCGACGTCGTTCCTCGCTGCGCGGGTCACGGGCTCGTGCAGGCCCGGGCCGAGCTCGTGTCCCAGGCGCGCCGGGCGGTCGTCGCCGTTTGAGCCCGCCCCGCGGGAAGGGCAGCGGCGTCAGGCGCAGCCGACGCACGTGCGCGCCGAGGGGCGGACGGCCAGGCGGGCGGCCGGGATCTGCTCCCCGCACACCTCGCACCGGCCGTACGCGCCGCCGTCGATGCGCGCGAGCGCTCCCTCCAGCTCCTGCAGCCGCTGGCGGGCCTGCTCGAGCAGGGCCGAGACCTGGGCACGCTCGAACGCGATCGTCGCGCCCTCGGGGTCGTGCTCGTCGTCGGTGTTGGCGTCGGCGGCGGCCTCGACGATGCCGCCGAAGTCCCGCGTGAGCGCCGCGATGCGCTCCTCGGTCTCGCGCCGCTCGGACTCCAGAGCGGCGCGCGCGTCGTCGGTGCCCTCGTCGGGGCTCAGGGCAGTGTCGCGTAGACGTAGCGCTCGATCTGCTCCACGTAGCTCGGGGAGAGCTCCTCGAAGCGGATCACGACCTGCCCGCCGGGGCGTACGGCGTGCACGTACCCCGACATCTGCGGACGGTTCTCGCGGTCCAGGTGGATGACGACGTCCGTCGGCTGGCCGGCGTCGAGCGTCGGGGCCTCCCGCTCGCCGCCCTCGAGCGCGATGCGGCAGCCCCCGGCCGAGAGGTCGAGCGTCCGCCCGCTCAGCGTCCGCACGGTCTCGCCCTCCACCCGGACGTCCACGTCGAGGTGCGCCGGCGCCCGCACGCTGCGGCGGCGCGGCTCGCGCGCCGCGACCCGACCGGCGAGGTCGAGGATGTGAGCGGTCTCTCCCCGGCGAGCCTCGGCGCTGAGCACGATGGTGTCGCCGCCCTCGGCCTGCACGGTCGCCCACACCGGGAGCTTCTCCCCGTGCATCTTGGTCGGGGCGATGTCGACGGACGCGTGGACGGTGGTCTCGACCCCGGACGCCGGCTCCTGCCAGGACAGCAGCACGCCGGTCAGCAGCCGCACGTCGCCTGCCGGCACGATCGTGACAGCCGTCCCGGCGGACGGGCTCCCCGACCCGGAGCCCGGGCGGCCGCCGGGCGACCCTCCGGAACCGGCCTGCTCGGTTGCGGTCATCGGCACTTCCCCTCGAGCGTGCGCCGTGACGCCCACGGCGTAGTGGTGACTCTATGCCACCATCCTCTAGCGCTTAGTGCATCCATTGGGATGGTCCGCCCGATCGTTATGCCCCGGATCGACGCGCCCGAGCCAACTGGGCGGCCAGAGCTTCGGCGTCCTGGCGGATGAAGGCGCCGAACTCGCGCAGCCAGTCCTCGGGGGCGTCGCCGCGCAGGGCGCTCTCCCATTGCAGCGAGTCCGGGTCCAGCGGCAGGATGGCCACGATGCCGGCCGCCGCGGCGGCGGTGGGGTCCTCGTCCGGCTCCGCCTCCGGCACCCGGCGCTCGACGACGAGGAACAGCTCGTCGTGCACCACGCCGCCGGGGACGTGGCTCTCCACCCGGGCGTACCGGTAGGCGTCGAAGCCCTGGATGGTGAAGACGTCGGGGGTGCCGACGAGCCGGGCCATGCGGACGCACTGCTCGGGGTCGCTGAACAGCACCGACACCTCGAGCCGGGACGAGCTGTCCTCGTCGGCGATGAGCTCGCTGTTGAGCGTGCGCTGGATCGCCACGAACTCGGCCATCGTGTGGTCGTTGCGCCCCACGAGCGAGGCGGCGATGTCGTGCATCGCCTGCGACGCCTCCATCAGCGCGCGCAGGTGCGAGGCCAGCTGCTCGCTGGGGGTGCCGCCGACCTTCGGCTCGCCGAGGGACAGGGCCGCCGCCCCGATGCGGTGCAGCGCGGAGCTGACCACGGGCAGCACGCGGGACCAGGGGCCCTCGCCCTCGGCCGGGGAGTGGACAGGGTTGCTCATCGGGCTCCTTGCCGCCGGGTGACCCGGGCATTGTGGCGGTCCGCGGCCCCGCGTTCCAGTGGCTTCGGCACTGGAGAACATCCGGTCATGTCCATCGACACGCCGCGGGCACCGGCGCCCGCGCACGCAGCGGCCGGCCAGGCCCTCGCCGGGCTGCCCGAGCATCGCCGCGAGCTGTTCGCCGTCCGCCTGGACCGCTGGTGGGCGGACCTGCACGCCGGGCTCGCCGCCGCGTACGGGCAGCCGGCCGCCGGCGACCTCGCGCTGCGCGTGGTCCGGCTCGCCGCGGCGGCCTACCGCGCCCGTGACCCGGAGCTGCACCGCCTCGACCAGGCCCGCACGCTCGAGCCCGACTGGTTCCAGTCGCCGCGGATGCTGGGCTACGCCGCCTACGCGGACCGCTTCGCCGGCGACCTCGCGGGGGTGCGGCAGCGCATCCCCTACCTGCAGGAGCTCGGCGTCACCTACCTGCACCTCATGCCGCTGCTGCGCCCGCGCGAGGGCGAGAACGACGGCGGGTACGCGGTGGCGGACTACCGGTCGGTCCGCCCGGACCTGGGGGACGTCGAGGGGCTGCGCGACCTGGCACGCGCGCTGCGTGCGGCCGGCATCAGCCTCGTGCTGGACCTCGTCCTCAACCACGTGGCGCGCGAGCACGAGTGGGCCGCGGCGGCGCGCGCCGGGGACGCCGCCCGGCGCGCGTACTTCCACGTCTTCGACGACCGGTCACGACCGGACGAGTACGAGGAGACGCTGCCGGAGGTGTTCCCGGACTTCGCACCCGGCAACTTCACCTGGGACGAGGAGCTGCGCGGCTGGGTCTGGACGACGTTCAACTGCTGGCAGTGGGACGTCGACTGGTCCAACCCGGACGTCTTCTGCGAGTACGCCGACATCGTGCTCTTCCTGGCGAACCTCGGGGTCGAGGTGCTCCGGCTCGACGCGATCGCGTTCCTGTGGAAGCGGCTCGGCACCGACTGCCAGAACCAGCCGGAGGTGCACGCGCTGACGCAGGCGCTGCGAGCCGTGGTCCGGATCGCGTGCCCCGCCGTGGCGTTCAAGGCGGAGGCGATCGTCGGGCCGGCCGACCTGGTGCACTACCTGGGGCGCGGGGTGCACTACGGCAAGGTGAGCGACCTCGCGTACCACAACAGCCTCATGGTGCAGGTCTGGTCGATGCTGGCCGCTCAGGACGTACGCCTCGCGGCGCACGCGCTCCGGGCGCTGCCGCCCATCCCGGCCAGCACGGCGTGGGTGACGTACGTCCGATGCCACGACGACATCGGCTGGGCGATCGACGACGGGGACGCCGCTGCGGTCGGCCTCTCCGGCCCGGCGCACCGCGCGTTCCTCTCCGACTGGTACTCGGGGGAGTTCCCGGGGTCGCCGGCGCGCGGGCTCGTCTTCCAGCACAACCCGGCGACGGGGGACCGGCGCATCAGCGGGATGGCCGCCGGCCTCGTCGGCCTCGAGGCCGCTCGTGAGCAGGGGGGCACCGCCGCCGTCGACGCCGCGCTCGGGCGGCTCTGGCTCGCCTACGCGGTCGTCCTGGGCTGGGGTGGCGTCCCCGTCGTCTGGATGGGCGACGAGCTCGCGCTCCCCAGCGACCCCGAGTGGGCGCGGGAGGAGGGGCACGGCGGCGACAACCGCTGGGCGCACCGCCCCCGGATGCCCTGGGCCACGGCGTACCAGCGGCACGACCCGGGCGGGGTCGAGGGGCGCGCCTTCGCCGGGCTCGCCCGCCTCGCGCGGGTGCGCCGCTCCCTGCCGCACCTGCACGCGTCGGTGCCGGCGGAGGTGCTCCAGCCGGTCGGCCCGGGCGTGCTGCCGGTGCTGCGCCGGCACCCGGAGGGCCCGCTGCTCGGGCTCTACAACGTGACGCCGGACTGGCAGCCGTGGCCCGCCGCGCACTTGGCGGAACTCGGGTTCGTCCGTCCAGCGGACGCCATCAGCGGAAGCCCCATTCAGGTGACGGAGGGGCAGGCCTGGCTGCCGCCGTACGCCGCCTGGTGGGTCGTCGAGGGCTAGCAGCCGCCCGGGGGGTCGGCCTCGGCGCAGGTCGGGAGCTGGTCGCCCAGCGCGCGACGGAGCAGCCCGTGCAGGACCTCGCGCTCCTGTCCGCTCAGCGCCCGCAGCAGCCCGTCCTCGACGCACGCCATCTCGCGCTCCGCGGCCTCGAGCGCGCGGGCCCCGTCCGGTGCCAGCTCCACGATGTGCCGTCGGCGGTCACCCGGGTCGCGGCGGCGGACCACCAGGCCGGAGCCCTCGAGCTCGTTGAGCAGGCCGACGAGGTTGCTCGGGTCCAGTCGCAGAGCGGACGCGAGGGTCTGCTGGGCGACCGGGCCCTGCTCGCGCAGCACGGTGAGGGCGACGAACTGGCGCGGGCGCAGGCCGCTCGGCACGCCGTGGGCCTCTGCGGAGCGCCGCCCCAGCCGGCTCAGGTGGTCGATGAGGGCGAGCGTCGTCCCCGCCGTCGCAGGCGCTGTCGGGTCGGACGTCACCCGGCAAGAGTAGTCGGCAGAACGTTTGTGCGCCGCAAACGATCTGTGCTATACCTTCCATCCATGGCACACCTACTGCATCTCGACTCCTCGATGCGGACCGAGGGGTCGCGCAGCCGCAAGCTGTCCGCCCACTTCGCCAACGCCTGGCGGGCCGCGCACCCCGACGGCGCCGTGACCTACCGGGACCTCGCAGCACGCCCGCTGCCGCACCTGGACCAGGACGCGTTCCTGGGCAACGTGCTCGCCCCCTCGGACCGCACGCCGGCGCAGCAGGCCGCACGCGACCTCACGGAGGAGGTGGTGAACGAGCTGCTCGCCGCCGACGAGGTCGTCATCGGGCTGCCGCTCTACAACTTCAGCGCCCCGACGACGTTCAAGGCCTGGACCGACCGCATCGTCGTGCCGGGGCTGACCACCGGGGAGTCCGGTGGCCTGCTCGGGCACGTCCGGATGACGTTCACGACGGCGCGCGGTGGCGGCTACGGCCCGGGCACGCCGCGCGAGGGCTGGGACCACCGCGAGCCGTGGCTGCGCCATGCCCTCAGCGCGGTCGGGATCACGGACGTGCGGTTCATCGACACCGAGCTCACCCTGGCCCGGGAGAGCCCGGCCATGGCCGCCCTGGACCTCGGCGCCCTGGAGGACAAGAGCCTCGCCGACGCGCACGCGGCCATCGACGCGCTCTTCGCCGAGCGGGCGGCGGCCTGAGCGACGGCGGCCGCAAGCAGACGGGGCGCCGCCTCCCGAGGGAAGGGGCGCCCCGTCAGCCGCGGAGCTCAGTTGCCGGACAGCAGCTGCTCGAACGGCGTGAGCGTCGACAGCGGGTCCGCGGCGGGGCGGCGCCGCTCGACGCCCATCAGGTCGGCGAGCTCACCGCCGGCGCGCGCGATCCGCTCGGCGAGCGCCCGCCCGACCGGACTGTCCCCCGCGCCCCAGTCCTCCGAGGCGGCGAAGACCGCAGTCGGGGCGACCACCGCCCGCAGGTACGCGAACAGCGGGCGCAGTGCGTGCTCCAGGGCCAGCGAGTGGCGGGCCGTCCCGGCCGTCGCCCCGAGCAGCACCGGCTTGCCGGTGAGGGCCTGCGGCTCCAGGACGTCGAAGAACGTCTTGAACAGCCCGCTGTAGGACGCGGTGAAGATCGGGGTGACGGCGATCAGCCCGTCGGACCCCACCACGGCCTCGATGGCCGACTCGAGCCGCGGGCTCGGGAAGCCGGTCAGCAGGTTGTCGGTCAGGTCGTGGGCCAGGTCGCGCAGCTCGACCACCTCGACCGCAGGGGAGAAGCCGAGTTCCTGCAACGAGGTGCTGGTGGCCACGGAGAGGCGGTCGGCCAGCAAGCGGGTGGACGAGGGCTGGCTCAGCCCGGCACTCACGACCGCGAGGGTGCGCGCGGTCATCGGGCCACCGCCGGAGCCTTGCCGGTGACGTCGTCGCCCGCGGCGTACACCGTGGAGTCCTGCGCGCCGCCCTTCGCGGCCACCAGGCTCGCGTGCGTCGGAGCGTCCGGCACGTGGGCGGGGCGCAACGCGTCGAGCTCGCGACGGAGCACCGGGACCACCTCCTCGCCCAGGATGTCGAGCTGCTCGAGCACCGTCTTCAGCGGCAGGCCGGCGTGGTCGATGAGGAAGAGCTGGCGCTGGTAGTCGCCGACGTCCTCGCGGAACGAGAGGTAGCGCTCGATCACCTGCTGCGGCGAGCCGACCGTCAGCGGGGTGAC
Organism: Motilibacter aurantiacus; assembly: GCF_011250645.1. Lineage (NCBI taxonomy): Bacteria > Bacillati > Actinomycetota > Actinomycetes > Motilibacterales > Motilibacteraceae > Motilibacter > Motilibacter aurantiacus. The sequence goes on along the minus strand of NZ_JAANNO010000007.1, from coordinate 27,141 downwards.
CGCGCTGAAGTCCTCGAGGCTCGGCCCGTGGCCGTAGACCGGGGCGTTGTCGAAGTACGGCCGGAACTCGCGCACCGCGTCCTGCGAGTTCTTGCGCATGAACACCTGGCCGCCGAGGCCCACGATCGCCTGGTCGGCCCGGCCGTGCCCGTAGTGCTCGAAGCGCTGGCGGTAGATGCCCACCATCTGCTTGGTGTGCGACATCGGCCAGAAGATGTTGTTGTGGAAGAACCCGTCGCCGTAGTACGCCGCCTGCTCGGCGATCTCGGGGCTGCGGATGGACCCGTGCCAGACGAAGGGCGGCACGCCGTCCAGCGGGCGCGGGGTCGAGGTGAAGCCCTGCAGCGGCGTCCGGAACTTGCCCTGCCAGTCCACCACGTCCTCGGTCCAGAGCCGGCGCAGCAGCGCGTAGTTCTCCACCGCGAGCGGGATGCCGTTGCGGATGTCCTGTCCGAACCACGGGTAGACGGGGCCGGTGTTGCCGCGCCCCAGGGTCAGGTCGACGCGGCCCCCGGCGAGGTGCTGCAGCATCGCGTAGTCCTCGGCGATCTTCACCGGGTCGTTCGTGGTGATGAGCGTCGTGGCCGTCGAGAGCAGCAGCGTGCTCGTCTGCGCCGCGATGAAGCCGAGCGTGGTCGTGGGGGAGGAGGAGAAGAACGGCGGGTTGTGGTGCTCGCCGAGGGCGAAGACGTCCAGCCCGACCTCCTCGACCTTCTTGGCGATCGTGACGATCGCCTGGATCCGCTCCGCCTCGCTGGGCGTGCGGCCGTTCGTGGGGTCGGTCGTGATGTCGCTGACCGAGAAGACGCCGAACTGCATCTCGGGCTCCTTCGCGCTTCGGCAGGTTGTTGAACTCGCAACTATCGTAGCCGCTCAACGCGAGGGGCGCCCGGTCTATGCCCGGGTGCGCCCGGGCGGCCGGCGGGGCAGCATGGGGGCATGGACGTACGCCGGACGCCCGCCCTGCTCCTCGCGCTCGCCACGGCTCTGGCCGGGTGCACGTCCTCCGACGCTGACACGGCCGGGGGCGAGGCGCCTGTCGACCGGGCGGCCCCGTCCGCCCCCGTGACCCCGGTGACGCCGGAGGCCGCTCCGTCGCCCAGCGCGTCCCCGACGCCCAGCCGGTCGGGGAGCGCCACACCCACGCCCTCGCGTACCGCGAAGCCCGACCCCGTCTCGCTGCCGGCGATGTTCGAGAAGGAGTACGACGGGCGCGGGCTGAAGGTCGGCCGGACGCTGGACCGCAACAGCGCCTACACGCGCCACTACGTCACCTACCGGAGCGGCAAGCTGACGATCTCCGGGATCCTCAACGTGCCGCGGGGCAAGGGTCCGTTCCCCGCGCTCGTGCTCGCGCACGGGCACATCGACACCGACATCTACGTCAACGGCCAGGGCCTGCGCCGCGAGCAGGACTACCTCGCCCGCGAGGGGTACGTCGTCCTGCACACCGACTACCGGAACCACGCCCAGTCGTCCGACGACCCGGACAACGAGGTGACGATGCGCCTGGGCTACACCGAGGACGTCGTCAACGCGGTCCTCGCCCTGCGCAGGTCCGGCCTGGGAGCGGTCGACAAGGAGCGCATCGGCCTGCTCGGCCGGTCGATGGGCGGAGGCATCGCCCTGAACACGCTCGTCGCGCAGCCGGGCCTCGTCGACGCCGCGGTCGTCTTCGCCTCGGTCAGCTCGAGCACGATCGACAACTTCAACCGCTGGACCCGGGACGACGAGCAGCTGGCCGGCGAGATCCTCGACCGCTACGGCACGCCCAAGGAGAGCCCCGCCTTCTGGCGCGGGGTCTCCCCCCGGACGTACTTCGACCGGGTGACCGAGCCCGTGCTCATCCATCACGGCACCTCCGACTCGACCTGCCCCATCGAGTGGTCCCGGACCACGCGAGACGCGCTCGAGCGGCGCGACAAGGACGTGACGATGTACGAGTACCAGGGGGAGGAGCACGCCTTCGGGCCGCAGTGGCCGACGTCCATGCGGCGGACGGTGGCGTTCTTCGACCGGCACCTCGCCGCGTAGGCGGGCTCGCGGTCAGTGCTGCGGCCGGCCCTCCTGGCCCGGCGACCCGGGCAGCCCGTCGATCACCACCGTGAGGGCGGGCCGACCGGAGACCTGGAGCGACGTGCGGCGGATGGCGGACTGGGCCATCGCGCGGGCCGTCGCCCCGGCGGACACCGGGCTGGTGTCCTGCACGGTGAGACGCACCTGCAGGTCGCAGCCCTCCTCGGCAGGGGAGAGGGTCAGGTCGTCCAGGCGGTCTGCGAGCACGACGATCTCCTCGTCGTGCGGCGGGCGGTCCACGCGCAGGTCCACCGTCACGTGCCACCGGCGCTCGGGCAGGCTCACGGCAACCTTCTCGGGGGAGACGGTGGCGCGCAGCGCGACGGGCCGCAGCGCCTCGATCGGGGTCGGCGCGCAACCTAACATCTGCTGTCGGTTGCAGGGAAGCAGCGTTCGCCGAAGCACACAACCTCAATCGCAGGTGGAGCCGTGACACCGGCAGGGCGACGGTTGCGGCGGCAAAGAAATGCGCGGTGCGCGGGCCGCTTCCCGCCGGAACGGCGCAGGCAGGGGCACCCGGGGGCACTACTTTCGCGTTCTTCACGAAGAAGTACGGCCACGAGTTCATAACTTTCTCTTGACTCCGCACGGCTGGGTCCACCAAGGTGCGTGGCATGCCAGTGAAGTACGCCGCAACGTCGCGGCGGGCACTGACGCAGGCGACGGGGGCCATGCACCTCCCCCCTGTCATCCCGCGCGGACCGGTGCACGCTGCCTCTCGTGTGAGCGCAAACATGTTGGAGAACCACCCTGTTTGCGCCCCGCCCGTGCCGCTGCCCGGGCGTGCCCGATGAGCCCGGCCGAGGCCCCGCTGCTGCAGATGAGGGGCGTGTCGAAGTCCTTCTTCGGCGTCGAGGTGCTGCATGCCGTAGACCTCGAGCTGCGCGCCGGAGAAGTGCACGCGCTGGTCGGCGAGAACGGCGCCGGCAAGTCGACGCTCATGAAGATACTTGCCGGAGTGCATCCCCCGGACGCGGGAACGATCGAGCTCGCAGGCGGCCAGGTGCATTTCGAGCACCCTTTGCAGGCACAGCATGCCGGGGTCTCGACGGTGTTCCAGGAGTTCAACCTGCTGCCCGAGCGCACCGTGGCGGAGAACGTCTTCCTCGGGCGGGAGCCGCGCCGGCGCGGGCTCGTGGACGTCGCACGGATGGACCGGGACACCGACGCGCTGCTCACCGACCTCGGCGTGACGGGCATCGCCGCGCGTACGCGGGTCCGCTCGCTGTCGGTGGCGCAGCAGCAGGTCGTGGAGATCGTGAAGGCGATGTCCTACGACGCCCGCATCATCTCCATGGACGAGCCCACGGCTGCCCTCGCCGAGCACGAGGTGGAGCTGCTCTACCGCCTCACGCGGACGCTGCGGGCGCGCGGTATCGCGGTCCTCTACGTCTCGCACCGGCTCAAGGAGATCTTCGACCTCTGCGACCGCATCACCATCCTGAAGGACGGTTCGGTCGTCACGACGACCGATACGGAGCGCATCACCCCTGACGAGCTGGTCCGCAAGATGGTCGGCCGCTCCATCAGCACGTTCTTCCCCGACCCGTTGCCGGGTGCGACGATCGGGCCGGTCCGGCTGGCGGTGACCGGCGCCGGCAACGACCACGTGAACGACATCTCGTTCGAGGTGCGCGCGGGCGAGATCGTCGGCCTCGCCGGCCTCCAGGGCAGTGGCCGCACCGAGATCGCGCACGCGCTGTTCGGCGTCGCCCCGTTCACCCGCGGCGAGGTGCGTCTCGACGGGAAGCTCGTCTCACCCTCCTCGACCCGGGAGGCGGTGCGCGCGGGGCTCGCGCTCGTGACCGAGGACCGCAAGGCGGAGGGCCTGGCCCTCAACCAGTCGGTGATGTCCAACGCCCGCCTGGTCCTCGATGCGGTCCTGCCCGGCGCCGCCGGCAAGCGGGCCAGGTCGATCCCCGGGATCCTGTCCTCCCTCGAGCTCACGGCGCGCAGCGGCGCGCGGGAGGTGAGGTACCTGTCGGGCGGCAACCAGCAGAAGGTCGTCCTCGCCAAGTGGCTGGCGACCGACCCGGCGGTCATGGTCCTGGACGAGCCGACCCGCGGCATCGACGTGGGCGCGAAGCGCGCCGTCTACGAGCTGATGCGCGAGCTGTGCGCCCGTGGCGTCGCCATCGTCATGATCTCCTCCGAGCTCCCGGAGCTGCTGGGGATGTCCGACCGCATCATCGTGCTGCACGACGGCGAGATCAGCGGCTCGCTGCCCGGCGGCGTCGACGAGGAGTCCGTGATGACGCTGGCAGCCCGCCCGATGACGGCTGGGGCGACGCGATGACGCTCACGGAGCAGGCCAGGACGCCGCGCCCGGCTTCACAGCCGGCGGCCCGCCGGGCCCCGGTCCGGCTGGGCACGACAGGCGTCATCTACCTCGCGCTCCTCGGCATCCTGGTCATCGGCGCGGTCCTCGTGGCGGCCGACGGCGACAACCTGCTGGCCCAGCGCAACGTCGTCGACATGCTCACGCGCTCCAGCGTGCTCGGGTTCATCGCGATCGGGCAGACGCTGGTCATCCTGTGCCGGTCGCTCGACCTGTCCGTGGGCTACGTCGCCGCGCTGAGCAGCCTCGTCGGAGCCACCACGATGGACGGCGACCCGGCGCGGGTGCCGCTCGGGATCGCGGCCGCGCTCGCGGTCGCCGCGGGCGTCGGGCTGGTCAACGGGCTCATCATCACCAAGCTCAAGGTCAATGCCTTCATCGCCACCCTCGGCGTGGCGCTCGTCATCCGGGGCTACCTCGACACCGAGTACAAGGGCCCGGCGGGAGCGATCCCCGAGAGCTTCCAGAACTTCGGCTACACGCGCATCGGCATGGTCCCGGTGTCGACCGCGGTGATGCTCGCCGTCGCGGTGGCCGGGATCGTCCTGCTGCGCCGCACCCGTACCGGCTACTCGATGTTCGCCGTGGGCGGCAACGACGAGGTCGCGCGGCTGTCCGGCGTGCGCACCGACCGCACCGTGATCGTGGCCCACGTGCTGTGCTCCATGACCGCCGGCGTTGCGGGGCTGCTGCTCGCGTCGCGGTTCAGCACGGGGGTGGCGGCGCAGATCTACAGCGCCGGCTACGACCTCGACTCCATCGCGGCGGTCGTCCTCGGGGGGACGCTGCTGATGGGCGGCCGGGGCGGGATCGCGGGCACCATCGCCGGCGTCCTGATCCTGGCGGTCCTCGACACCGTCTTCCGGCTCCTGCAGATCGACCCGTTCTTCCGGGACGTCCTGCGCGGGGCGATCATCATCGTCGCGGTGGCGCTGTACGCGCGCCGCCAGATCGACCGGCACGCCGTACGCGCCAGATTCGGCCGGCACGGCAGGGCGGCGCCGCCCCCGCTGCAGGACGCGCCCCGGGCCGGCATCCCGGAGGCACGCGCATGAGCCAGGCCACGACCCAGCCCGCACGTACGAACCGCGGTTCCGCGGTCGGCAGGTCCGCCCTGGAGCTGTTCGGCGGCGGGAGCGGGACCGTCTTCGCCCTGCTGATCGTGGTGCTCGTCGCGATCACCTTCCTCAACCCCTCGTTCGCCGAGCCGCCGTCGCTGATGGCCTTCCTGCGCAACGCCGCGCCGTTGATCGTGCTCGCGATCGGCCAGTACTTCGTCATCGTGTCCGGCGAGTTCGACCTCTCGGTCGGCAGCCTGGTCGGTGCCCAGGTGGTGATCGCCGCGAAGCTGATCGACGGCGAGGACGGCCGGACCTGGCCGGTCATCGCCCTGATGCTGGCGTTCGGGATCCTGGTCGGCCTGGTGAACGGGCTCATCACGACGCTGCTGCGGGTGCCCTCGTTCATCACGACGCTCGGCATGCTGTTGATCCTGGCCGGCGCGGTCCGGCTCTGGACCGGCGGCGCCCCCACGGGAGCGCTCTCGGACAGCTTCCGGCAGTGGGGGCGGTCGGGGATCGACATGCCGGTGGTGCGCCAGCTGCCCTACGCGCTGCTGATCGCCATCGCACTGGGCGTCGCCGCGGTGCTGCTCATGCGTGCCCCCTACGGCCGGACGCTCATGGCGACCGGCGACAACCCGACCGCAGCCGCGTTCGCCGGGGTGCGGGTGTGGCGGGCGCGGACGCTCGCGTTCGTGCTGTCGAGCGTGCTCGCGACGGTCGCCGCGATCCTCATCGGCGGCTTCGCGGGGGTGTCCGCGCAGGTCGGGCAGGGCCTCGAGTTCACCGCGATCACGGCGGTGGTCCTCGGGGGCGTGGTCCTCGGCGGAGGGCGCGGGTGGGTCGTCGCCGCCATGGCGGGCGCGTTGACCTACCAGGCGCTGGAGCGGCTCTTCACCCAGCTGGACATGCCGACCACGGCCCGCCCGGCGCTCCAGGGCGTCATCATCATCGCCGCCGTCGCCTACGCCGCCCGTGCCCGCGGTCACCGGCCCCCGCCACCGGCTCCGACGGAGACGGCCAACGACCCGGTCCCCGAGCGCGTCGCGTAGGCCCCGTCGGACACCCCCACACCTCCCGTCCAGCGGCCGCCAGGCCGCCGGCTGGGGCTTCCCTGCCCGATTCCACGACAACGACGTCTCTATCTAGGAGGGCGACGCCTTGCGAGTTCCCAAGACCGTGCTCGCCGGGCTTGCTGCGGCGAGCCTGGCCCTGACCGGCTGTTCCACCGACGACCCGGAGGCCTCCGGCACGAGCGCGGAAGGGGACGCCGGAGCGAGCGCCGCGGCGACGCCTGCCGCCGAGGGCCAGGCCGACGGCGAGTGGTTCGTCCGCGCGGACTACGAGCGCCAGCTGGCCCAGCGCGAGATGACGCCGGAGGGCGACGACTCCAAGCCGTGGCTGCAGGCCATCGAGCCGGAGGACGTCGACACCACGGAGTACAAGAGGTCGGGGCCGCAGACGCTCTGCTTCTCGAACGCCTCGGTGTCCAACCCCTGGCGCGTCACCGGCTGGATCACGATGCAGCAGCAGGTCGAGGTCTACAAGCAGAGTGGTGAGATCGGCGAGTTCCGCGTCTCCGACGCCGGGGACGACGACAACAAGCAGATCTCCGACATCCAGGCGTTCGTCGACAGCGGCGACTGCGGCGCGATCATCGTGTCGCCGTCGACCACCGCGACGCTCACGCCGGCGGTCGAGGCCGCCTGCGCGAGCGGTGTGCCCGTCATCGTGTTCGACCGTGGGGTCAACACCGACTGCATGACGACGTTCATCCATCCGATCGGCGGCTACGCCTACGGCGCCGACGGGGCCGAGTTCCTGGTGGAGAACCTCGAGCCCGGCTCCAAGGTCCTAGCCCTGCGCATCCTGCCCGGCGTCGACGTCCTGGAGAACCGCTGGGCCGCCGCTCAGGAGATCTTCAACAACAGCGATCTGGAGGTGCTCGGCGACGAGTTCACCGGCGGCGACGCCGCCAAGATCAAGGACATCGTCACCCAGTACCTGCAGCGCGGGGACGTCGACGGCATCTGGATGGACGCCGGTGACGGCGCCGTCGCGGCGGTCGAGGCGTTCGAGGACGCCGGCAAGGACTACCCGGTGATGGTGGGCGAGGACGAGCTCAGCTTCCTGCGCAAGTGGAAGGAGACCGGGATGACGGCGATCGGCCCGGCGTACTCCAACTTCCAGTGGCGCACCCCGATCGAGGCCGCGGTCCGCATCTGGAAGGGCGAGCCGGTGCCCAAGGAGTGGGTGCTCCCGCAGTCGCCGGTGACCGCGGAGACCCTCGACAGCATGCTCGAGGCCAACAAGGACATGCCGAGCCTGCACTACGCGAAGTTCGGCGGCGAGGACCTGCCAGGCTACCCGCAGGCCTGGAAGGACCGCTCCTAGCCCCACCCGCGGCCGCGGGGACACCGTCCCCGCGGCCGCTCTCGTCCGGCGGGTGAGCGCTCACCCGCCTTCCTGCCAGCGCACCTGTCCGGAGGACGACTTGCCTCGCACGCTGGGCGTGAACACCTGGGTCTGGACGTCGCCGCTGACCGACGCGGCCGTTCGCGAGCTGGCCCCCCGGGTGAAGGAATGGGGGTTCGACGTGATCGAGCTCCCGGTGGAGAGCCTCGGGGACTGGGACCCGGTCGCCACCCGCAGGCTGCTCGACGAGCTGGGGCTCGCCGCGTCGGTCTGCCTGGTGATGGCGCCGGGGCGGGACCTCGTCGCGACCGACGCGGAGACGGTGCGGCGAACGCAGGACTACCTGCGCGGGGTCGTCGACGTGGCGCACACCGTGGGAGCACCGGTCGTCGGAGGCCCTGCCTACGCCGCGACCGGGCGGACGTGGCGCATGAGCGACGGGGAGCGCGCCGCGGCGTACCGGGAGCTGGCCGAGGGGCTCACCCCGGTGGTCGAGCACGCCCTGACCGCCGGTGTCACCGTCGCGGTGGAGCCGCTGAACCGGTACGAGACCTCGCTGATCAACACGGTCGACCAGGCGCTCGAGGCACTGGCGCCCCTGCCGGCGCGGGGCTGCGGCCTGTTGCTCGACGTCTACCACATGAACATCGAAGAGCAGGACGTCGCCGCCGCGATCCGCCGCGCCGCGGGGCGGATCGCGCACGTGCAGGTGTGCGCGAACGACCGTGGAGCGCCGGGCGCGGACCACCTCGACTGGCCCGGCATCCTCGCAGCGATCGACGACGCGGGCTACACCGGGCCGTTGTGCATCGAGTCCTTCACCTCCGAGAACGCCTCGATCGCCACAGCGGCGTCGATCTGGCGCCGGCTCGCCCCGACCCAGGACGCGATCGCGACCGACGGCCTCACGTTCCTGCGAGACCTGGAGGTGAGCACGCCCGCCTGAGCTCGACCAAACTGCCGCTCCGGCGGCAGCGGAACAACGACGTCACCCGTGGTCGAATCACTTCGCTGGAGGACCTTCCATGCACGTCCCACGTCGCCTGTGGGGACGACTGGGCGCGGCGTGTGCCGCCGCCCTGATGTTCCCGCTGATACCCGCCGCGCCGACCCAGGCCGCGGAGTCCGAGGAGGCGGAGAACCCGCTCGTCCTCATCTTCACCAAGACGACCCAGTTCCGGCACACGGAGGCCATCGTCCAGGGCACGCCCGTGCTCCAGGCGGCCTTCCAGGCCGAGGGGATCGACTCGGTGCACACCGAGGACTCCACCGTCTTCAACGACGCCGAGCTCGCGAAGTACGACGCCCTCGTGATGTTCCAGACGTCGGGTGACCCCTGGAACGCGGAGCAGAAGGCGGCCCTGGAGCGGTACCAGCGGGCCGGCGGCGGCATCGTCGCCATCCACAACGCCACCGACATGCGCGGCAACTACGCCTGGTGGGACACCATGATCGGGGCGCTGATGCCCGGTCACGCGGCGACCGGGAACAGCCCGGGCCTGCCGGGGACGGTGCGGGTCGAGGACCAGGTGCACCCCTCCACCAAGCACCTTCCGCAGCGCTGGAACCGCGCCGACGAGTGGTACAACTACTCGGCCAACGTGCGCGGCGAGGCCCACGTGCTCGCCACCATGGACGAGACGACGTACGAGCCCGGCAGCAACCGCATGGGGTACGACCACCCGATCTCCTGGTGCCGCCCGTACGACGGCGGCCGCGCGTGGATGACCGGCATGGGCCACTTCGGTGCGCACTACCAGGAGCCGGCGCTGGTCCGGCACATCCTCGGCGGCGTGAAGTGGGCCGCAGGCCTCGAAGAGGGCGACTGCGGCGGCACCGACTGGAGCGAGTTCGAGAAGGTCGCGCTGGACGAGAACACCAGCGCGCCGTTCGCGATGGACGTGGCCCCCGACGGACGGGTGTTCTTCACCGAGCTCGTCCGCGGGCAGATCCGCGTCTACAACCCCACGAGCCGCACCACCTCCACGGCGGTGACGATCCCCGTCTACTCCGGCGGTGAGGACGGGCTGCTCGGCATCGCGCTGGACCCGAAGTTCGCCGAGAACGGCTACCTGTACGTCTACTACGCCCCGGCGTCCTCGGACGACACCAACCCCGCGAACTGGTTCAGCCGGCTCTCCCGCTTCACCGTCGGCCCGAACTCGCAGATCGACCGGGCGACGGAGAAGGTGCTGCTGACGGTCCCGGCGAGCCGCCTGCCCGACGAGCCGGGGCACACCGGCGGCGGGCTCGACTTCGACGCGCAGGGCAACCTCTACCTGGGCGTCGGCGACGACGTGAACCCGCACTCCGAGCCCTCCGGCGGGTACGCCCCGCTGTCCGAGCGGCCGAACACCTTCCACGACGCGCGCGCCACGTCGGCGAACACCAACGACCTGCGCGGCAAGGTGCTCCGCATCAAGCCCGAGCCCGACGGCACGTACTCCATCCCGCAGGGCAACATGTTCGCCCCGGGGACGCCGAAGACGAAGCCCGAGATCTACGCGATGGGCTTCCGCAACCCGTTCCGGTTCTCCATCGACCAGAAGACGGGCGCCCTCGGCGTCGCGGACTACTCGCCGGACAACAACACCGACAACCTCGCCAACCGGGGGCCTGCGGGCATCGCCGAGTACAACCTGGTCAAGGAGCCCGGCTTCTACGGGTGGCCGCTGTGCATGGGCAACAACGAGCCCTTCCGCGACGTCGACTACACCACGAGCCCGGTGACGGTCGGCGGGTTCTTCAACTGCAACGCCCCGATCAACGACTCCGTCAAGAACACCGGTCTCACCGAGCTGCCGGCGGCCAAGCCCGCGACCATGTGGTACGGCTACCAGCGCTCGTCCGTGCAGGGCGGGATCAACCAGGGCGGCGGCCTCGCCCCGATGGGCGGCCCGTTCTACCAGTACGACCCGGAGCTGGACTCCGACACGAAGTTCCCCCAGTACTACGAGGGCAAGCCCTTCTTCTACGACTGGGCGCGCAACCGCATGTTCTCGCTCGTCCTCAAGGACGGCCAGACGGGCATCGAGAAGGCCAACCCGTTCCTGCCGAACGAGCAGTTCCTGGCGCCGATCGACTCGAAGTTCGGCCCCGACGGCTCCCTCTACGTCCTCGACTGGGGCGGCGGCTACGGCCGTGACAACCCCAACTCCGGACTGCACCGCATCGACTACATCTCGGGCTCGCGCTCCCCGGTCGCCGAGGCGGCCGCGACGCCGGACTCCGGGCACGCCCCGCTCGTGGTGCAGTTCGACGGCTCCGCGAGCAAGGACCCCGAGGGCGCGGCGCTGACGTACGCGTGGGACTTCGACGGAAACGGCACCACGGACGCCACCACGCCGACCGCCACCCACACGTACACCGCGAACGGCGTCTACGACGCCCGGCTCACGGTGACCGACCCCGAGGGCAAGGACGGCACGACGACCGTCCCGATCACGGTCGGCAACACCCGGCCGCAGGTGACGTTCAACCTGCCGCCGAACGGAGGGTTCTTCGACTTCGGCGACCAGGTCAGCTGGGACGTCGAGGTCACCGACGCCGAGGACACGCAGATCGCCGACGCGGACATCGTGATCCAGCCGGCTCTCGGCCACGACGAGCACGCCCACCCGTCCGAGCCGCTCTCCGGGCGCAAGGGCACCGCCACCACCAGCCTCGGCGGCGGTCACGGCGAGGGGATGAACGTCTTCTACGTCCTCGACGCCCGCTACACCGACAAGGGCGGCGCGGGCGGTGTGCCGGCACTGACCGGCTCGGCGACGACGCTGCTGTTCCCGAAGCAGCGCGAGGCCGAGTTCTACTCCTCGGCCTCGGCGACGGGGATCACCACCGCGGACGCCCGGGACGTGGAGGGCCACGGCTCGGCGATCAGCGGCCAGAACGGCGCGTGGGCGGCGTACGACCCGGTGAGCCTGCGTGGCGTGGACTCGCTGCTCCTGCGCGTCGCGGCGCCCACGGCCGGCACGGTCGAGCTGCGTCGCGGTGCGGCGGACGGCCCCGTCCTCGGCAGGGCGAGCGTCCCCGCGACCGGTGGCCTGACGAGCTACGTCGACGTCCCGGTCCAGGTCACCGACCCGGGTCAGTCGTTCTCCCTCTACGTCGTCTTCCCGGGCGCGGGCGAGCGGCGCCTCAACTTCATCGAGGCTGTCGGCAAGGGCGTCTCGGCCACCACCAAGCCGGTCGTCTCCGTGACGGCCCCGGCCGCCGGAGCCGAGCTCGAGGTCGGCCCGGTCCAGGTCACCGCCGACGCGACCGACGCCGAGAACACCATCACCAAGGTGGAGTTCTTCGTCGACGGCCAGTCGATCGGGTCGGACACCACCGCCCCGTACGCCGTGACGTGGAACGTCCCGAAGGAGGCCCGCTACCGGCTCACCGCGGTGGCGACGAACGACAAGGGCGTCAGCACGACGTCGCGCATCGTCATCGCGCAGGTCGGGGACCTGTTCGCCGGCTGGGAGACGTTCACGAACGCCGGGGCCACCTTCGACCGGCCGGACGGCGACCGGTGGATCATCAACTCCGGCGGCACCAACATGTGGCAGGCCGTCGACCAGTACGGTGCGGCCTACCGCCCCGCCGGGGCCGACGACAAGTGGACCGCCACCGTCAAGATCGAGCGCCAGGGCAACTCGAACAACAGTGCCAAGGCCGGCATCATCGTGCGCAACAACATCGCGGCACCGGGCTCCTCGCCCGGGTACGCGGCGCTGGGCATGCGGCCCAGCGGCGGCTTCGAGTGGCTGCGCGACACCGACGGCAACGGCCAGCTGGACGCGTCCTCGAGCGCGAGCTCGACGAGCTACCCCGTGTGGGTGCGGCTGACCCGTGACGGTGCCAACTACCAGGCCTACTGGAGCAAGGACGGCACGACGTTCACGGCGATCGGCGGCCCTGTGCAGCTGGCGGGGGCCGCGGCCGTGCAGGACATCGGCCTCTTCGTCACCGCACACCACGCGTCGGCGAAGAGCGAGGTCGAGTTCAGCGGCTTCACGCTCGTCGACGGCACGCCGCAGCCCGACCCGGGCCCGACGCCGCTGCCGAGCTGCGTGACGCCGGGCTCGGACGAGTTCGTCGGCAGCACGCTGGACGCGGCCCGGTGGCCGACCGTCCGGCAGGCGACCGGCTTCCCGGTCACGGTGGCGGACGGCTCGCTCCGGCTTCCCGTGACCCAGGGCGACATCAACGAGGCGTCGACCGGCCCGATCAGCTACGTGGGCCAGCCGGCCCCGGCAGGCGACTGGGAGGCGACCACCCGCCTGACGCTGGCGCACAACAGGGAGTGGCAGCACGCCGGGCTCATGCTCCACGCCTCGGACAACGAGTACGTGAAGCTGGCCTACACGCGCAACGGCTCAGGCGGCCGCTTCCTGGAGTTCCAGACGGAGACCGGCGGCACCCGCACGTGGCACGCGAACAACGTCGCCATCTCCGCGGGTGACACCGTCCATCTGCGACTGAAGAAGGCAGGTTCGCAGATCACCGCTTCGTACTCCGTCGACGGCGCGACCTGGACGGCGCTCAGCGGCGCCGCACCGGTCAAGGCGAACGCCACCCTCGGCGTGATGGCTGCCGGCGACACCGGCACGCCCAACTCGACGGCGCTGTTCGACTGGTTCCGGCTGTCCTCGGACGCCACCGGGCCGGTCGTGCCGTCCGACGAGTTCACCGGCAGCGCGCTCGACGGCTGCCGCTGGAACGCCTCCGTCCGCGGCGACGCCCGCAACCTCAGCGTCGCCGGCGGCGAGCTGCGGATCGTCACCCAGCCGGGCGACATCAACGGCGCCGCCAACGAGGGCCCGCGCAACGTCATCCTGCAGAAGGCCCCCCAGGGCAACTGGACCATCGAGACGCGGCTGCGCGCGACGATGGCCCACCAGTGGCAGCTGGCCGGCCTGCTCGCGTACGGCGACGACGACAACTACGTCAAGCTCGACCTCGTCGCGAACAACGCCTCCACCGCCGCGACCAACCTCGGGGCCGAGCTGGTGTCCGAGCGCAACGCGCAGTTCGGCAACGGCGGCAACCGGAGCGTCGACGTCCCCGAGTCGACGGAGTCGGGCTGGTTCCACCTGCGCCTGACGAAGACGGGCAGCAGCTACCAGGGCTGGGTCAGCACGACCGGTGGCCTGACCTGGACCGCCCTGGGCCAGCCGGTGACGAACGACGGGACGCTGGACAAGATCGGCCTCATGGCCATCGGCCCCCAGCAGGTCACCCCGGTGACCGTGGCGTTCGACTTCTTCCGGCTGGTCACCGACTCCACCGCGCCCACCGTGACCGCGGCGGTGTCGCCCGCCGCCCCGAACGGGGCCAACGGCTGGTACACCTCCCCGGTGTCGGTGACCCTCACCGGCGCCGACAACGAGGGCGGCTCCGGCGTCGCGTCGGTGCAGTACCGCATGCAGGGCGCGGCGGCGTGGTCGACGTACTCGGCTCCGGTGGCGCTGGGCGCCGACGGGACGCACACGGTGGAGTACCGCGCCACGGACCAGGCGGGCAACGTCTCCGCGGTGGGCTCCACCACCGTCACCGTGGACGCCACCAAGCCCGCCGTCGCGGTGACCGGAGTGGCCCACGGCTCCGGCTACGGCGACTCCACCAGCGCCACCGTGGCGTGGACGGCGAGCGACGCGACGTCCGGTGTGGCGTCGACGACCGCCACCCTCGACGGCAAGGCCATCGCGTCGGGGACGACGGTCACCTTCCACGAGCTCGCGCTCGGGGAGCACACCCTCGTCGTCACGTCGACGGACAACGCCGGCAACGTCACCGCCCACACGGTGACGTTCACGGTGACCACGTCGCTCGCCGACATCGACGCGCTCATCGGGCAGTTCGTCGAGGACGGCACGATCAGCGCGAAGACGGCCGCCAACCTGCGTGAGCGGCTCGTCAAGGCCGTCCTCGCCGCCGACATGGGCAGCGAGGAGCGGGTGATCAGCCATCTCCAGCAGTTCGCGGACCGGGTCAACAACCAGGTCAAGGGCGACCTGCGCGACCTCATGGTCCGGCAGCTGCTGCGGCGCGACGCGGAAGCGCTGATCGCCGATTACCAGGAGATGGAAGCCGACGAGACCGCCTCCTGACCGAGGCCTCGGCACGGTGAGCAGGGGCCGGCCCGGCGACGCGCGACGCGTCGCCGGGCCGGCCGCTCGACGGGAAGGACGTCCCACATGCCGGCACAGCGGGCGGCCCGCGCCCCACGGCGCCCGGAGGCACCGGCCGCGCCCACGGACGACCGGGCCGGGCCGCGCCGCGCCTGGCTCGTGGCGGCCCTCGTCGCCGCGGCCCTCGTCGCGGTCCTGGTGGCCGTTCCGCTGTCCCGGGGCGACGACGAGCCGTCGGTGCAGGAGCGCGTCGCGGAGCTGTCGGCCGCCGAGGCCCAGCGTGAGGCCGCTCAGGTCGACGAGCTGACCCTGCTCGCGGGCGACATCGCCGGGCAGCTCACCCCCGTGGCGCAGGGCCTGCTGGCGCAGCGCTCGACCGGCCCGACGCCTGCCGACCAGCTCGAGGAGTGGCGGCAGGTGGCCGAGCAGCTCGCGGCGCGCTTCGCGGCGGCCCCGTCCGGTTCGTCGAAGGCCAACGTGGCCCGCACCGCGCTGCGCACCAGCGTGGAGCTGTACCTGTCGGCGGTCCGCGCCGAGCAGCTGGCCCGCGGCGACGACCGGGCCGGCGAGGGGCTCGACCGGCTGGCCGCGGACCTCGCGGCGCAGGCCTCACGCAGCTGGGGCGTCGCGGCCACGCAGATCGACCTGCTCAACGTCGAGCAGGGCAACGGCCACGTGCACCTGTCGTTGACGGAGGAGACCTCCTTCGACCACGGGTGACCCGGGCCGCGGCCGCAGGACCAGCCGGCTCAGGGCTCGCGGAAGACGGGCGTGTCCGGGTCCGGCTCGTTGTCCCCGCCCGAGGGCGGCCCGTCCACCAGCGGCGCGTCGTCCGCGGCGGCGAGCGCCTCGGCGACCGCCTGGTCGTCGTCGGACGGCGGCAGCGGGATGGAGCCCAGCCCCGGCTCGCCGGCGTCGCTGCCGGTCTGCATGCCGCTGTCGGGGAGCTCGCTCTCGGTGCGCGGGTCAGCCATGACCCGCTCCTGCCCAACCGGGCGCAGGTGTACGCCGGGGGTCAGGCCGTGGGGTTGCCGGCGTTCCCGGTGGCGGGGGCGTCGGCCGCCGGCCCGCGGGCGGCGATGCGCGCTGCGATCGCGGCCACGGCCGCATCGGAGGTGGCGGCCGCCGCGGTGCGGTTCTCCTCGCGCAGCTCGCGGTAGACCTCCTCGCGGTGCACCTGCACGCTGCGCGGGGCGGCTATGCCCACGCGGACGACGTCGCCCCGCACCTCGAGCACGGTGACGACGACGTCGTGGCCGATGACGACGCTCTCACCGGCACGGCGGCTCAGCACCAGCACAGGACGCTCCTCTGGTCGCGGGGCAGATCGAAAGGCAAGGATGTCAGGCATTCGGTGAGGACGCAGAAGCCCGCCCCGGCTGGGGCGGGCTCCGGCGTGTCGGGCATGTGCCGGTCAGGCGAGCGGCGCGCGCAGCGGCAGGTCGCTGCCGGTGAGCACGACCTGCGTCGCCCGGTGGCTGCGCAGGTTGACGACGACCGGGGCCATGAGGTTCACGGTCGCCTGCTCCACCGTCTCGCCGGGGGTGACGACGAGCAGCACCAGGGCGTCCTCCGCGGCATCGAGGCCGAGCTCGGTCGCGGCCTCGTCGTCGATCTCCGGCGCGTAGTCCGGGAAGAAGAGCCCGGGCGGCATGACGACGAAGCGCAGCTCCTCGTGCTCCAGGGAGCGCAGCGAGTACGCCGTGCCGGCGTCGTCGAGGCGTACGAGCGCGAAGTGCCGGGCCTCGGGGAAGCCGGGCAGCCCGGACGGGAACTCGAGCGAGGGCAGCTCCTGCTGCGCGGGCGAAGTAGCGGTCACCTGGGCGTCCACGCGGCCATCGTGCCCTACGCCCGTCCGGACGATCTCGAGGGTGCTGTCTGCCACGCCGGAGCCCTTTCGCGCGGAGAGCGCTGTCGTCATCGCAGGAAGTCCGTCAGCGAGAGCTGGAGGACCTTGCTGGCCGTGCCCAGGGCCGCCTGGTAGGCGACCTGCTGCAGCTGGAGCTGGACCGTCGCCTCGGCGATGTCCACGCTCTCGATCTCGTTGAGCCCCTTGTTGAGCGTGAGCTTGCGGTCGTCCGCACCCTGCTTCAGCGACTCGACGCGGTTGTAGCGCGCGCCGATGTCCGCCGCGCCCTTGCGCAGGTTGGTCAGGGCCTTGTCCAGCCGGGTGAGGTCGTCCTGCAGCGCGGCCGGGTCACCGGACGCGTGGTCCGCGATGTCGTTGACGATCGTGAACAGCTGCTCGTCACCCGTGCCGAAGATCTCCGGGCCGCTGCCGTCCACCCGCACCTGCACGCCGTTGGCCACCGTGCGCAGCACCTGGCCGGTGTCGCCGACGTACGAGCCGTTCTTCTCGTACGCCTTCGCGCCCGCCGTCGTGCCGCCGAAGACCGGCCGGCCGATGTACGTCGTGTTGGCGGTCTCGATCAGCGACTCGCGCAGCTGCCGGACCTCCGTGGCGATCGCGTCGCGCGCCGTCTGGCCCTGCGAGCCGGTCGACGCCGCCTGCACGGCCAGGTCCCGGACCCGGTTGGTGATGGAGAGCGAGGACTGCAGTGCCTGATCGGCGTTCCCGAGCCAGGCGATGCCGTCGTTGGCGTTGCGCGCGTACTGGGTGTTCGCCTTGATGTCCGAGCGGAACGACATCGCGGCCGAGGTCCCCGACGGGGAGTCCGAGGGCCGGTTCACCGAGCGGCCCGTGGACAGCTGGGTCTGCAGGTTCGAGATGCGGTCGAGGTTGCCCTGCACGCCGCGCAGGGACGAGATCCCGAGCTGGTGATACGTGACGCGGGAGATGCCAGTCATCGCCGGTTACCGTCCAACCATGTTGATCAGCGTGTCGAGCATGGAGTTGATGCTGTTCATGACGCGCGCCGCCGCCTCGTAGCCACGCTGGTAGGCGAGCAGGTTCGTCATCTCCTCGTCGGTGTCGACCCCGCGGACCGCCTCGAGGGAGTCGGCCGCCTTGTTCGCGACCGAGGTCTGCGTCGTGAGCCGGGTCTGCGCGGTCTGGGACTCCACGGCCAGGTTCGCGACCAGGTCGCGGTAGGCGCCGTCGGGGCCGTCGACCTTGCCGGCGAGCGCCGCGATGCTGTTGGCGACCGCGTTGTCCAGGCGCGTGGCCGAGTCGCCCGACGCCGCGACCTTGCGCGGGTCGGTGACGAGCACGGTGATGTTCGAGCCCTTGACCGGGTTGCCGTCCGAGCTGCCGAAGAAGTTGCCGGCCGCCGGGTTGCCGTCGAGGTCGTAGCCCGTGCTCCAGATCGCGTTGACCGAGGAGGCGAGGCCCGACGCCAGGGCGTCGAGCTTCTGCGAGTAGCCCGGCAGGGTCGAGTTGAGCGTCTCCAGCGCGCCGGCCGCCTTGCCGCTGCTGACCGAGGAGGGGTAGCCGTCGGTCGCGCGGACGATGCGCAGCTGGCTGGAGGCCGTGACGTCACCGAGCTTCGCCGGGCCGTCGAGGCGCAGCGCGTCGGCGTCGGAGCCGCGGACGATCGCGGTGCCGCCGAGGTAGACGTCGACGACACCGTCCTCGCCCTGCCGTCCGGTCGCGCCGACCAGGCTCGCCAGCTTGTCGACGAGCGCGTCGCGCCGGTCCTTGAGCTCGTTGGCCGGCACGCCGGCCTGGGTGTCGCGGCGGATCGCGAGGTTCAGCTCGGCGATCCCCTTCGCGGCCACGTTGACCTCGTCGACCGTGACCGACAGCTCCTGGCGCTGCTGCTCCCACTGGTCCGACAGGTTCTTCGACGCGGCGTTGATGTTGCCGGTCAGCGTGTGCGCCTGCTGCAGGAGCGCGCTGCGCGGGGCCTCGTCGCCGGGGCTGTTCGCGACGTCCGCCCACGCGTTCCACGTGTCGGCGAGGTTCGACCCGAGCGCCGTGTCCGACGGCTCGGGGAAGACGTCCTCGATGCGCGAGAGCGAGGTGGCGACCGACTGCTGCGCGGCGAGCTTGGCCGCCTCGTTCTGGGCGCGGGCCTGCAGGAACGTGTCGGTGATGCGGTCGACGCCGACGACCTTGACGCCGTCGCCCGCGCCGTCGTACTTCGAGTACATCGCCGGCACGGCGGGGCCGCCCTGCGCCTCGAGGTTCGCGCGCTGGCGGGTGTAGCCCGGGGTGTTGACGTTGGCGACGTTCTGGCCGGTCGTCTCGAGGGCGCGGCGCTGCGCGACCAGCGCCGAGTAGGCGGTGTTGATACCGCTGAACGTGCTGCTCATCGGGGGGAGGTCCTCATCCTTCGGGGGGTCGGGTGCGGCCGCTTGTCACGCGATGTCGCTGCTGGGGTCACATCGCCTCGTCGACGAGGCGACTGAAGCGACCGGCGGCTGCGGGGGCGCCGCTCGCGGTGTACGTCTCGGCCCCGTCACCGAGTGACAGCAGGGCCTCGCGCGCCGCCCGGAACCCGCTCGTGAGCAGGTCGCGGTTGGCCTCGGCCATCGCCTGGATCTCGGCGGTGGCGGTCAGGAACGCCTGGCGGTGCTCGAGGAGCAGGGTCTTCCACGGCTCGTCGGCCGCCTCGGCCAGCTCGCGCAGGCTCGGGCCGGAGCCCAGGCCCAGCTCGACGCCGGCGGCGTCGACCTGGACCGCGCGCAGGAGCTCGGCGCGGCGTACCTCCTCGAGCACCATCTCGACCTCCTTGGTGGCCCGCGAGAGCCACCGCGTGCGGCCGGAGGCCAGGACGAGCTGCTCCTCCTCCAGCTTGAAGAGCAGGAGCTCGAGAAGCTCGCGCTCGCGCCAGAGGGTGCTCGAGACCCCTGCCAAGCTCATGTAGTCCTCCGCCTCGCGGGCCATGCGGGCCGGCCGGCCCTGACAACTGGTGCTGGGTACCGGATCGGCCTGCGGCGGGGCGACCTGAGAGTTCGTCGTCGCCCGTCCGGCGCAGGGACCCGGCCCAAATCGGGCATCGCTCTGGGCACAAGGGCCCAGCCGGGACCGGCCGTACCCCCGAAGGGAGTAGTCCCAGCGGGCGGTTCGGCCCCGGAACGCTCAAGGAACTCGGCGGTTCGCGCCGAGACCCGGGTCATGACCGCTACGCGCCACGACGCCCGCTCCTCGGCAGGCACGGCCCTCCGCTCGATCCGCACCGAGGAGCAGCTGTGCCGCGAGCACATGCCGCTCGTCGGGTACCTCGTCAGCGAGCTCCTCGGCCGGCTGCCGGCCCACGTGAGCCGTGACGAGCTCTCCTCCGCCGGGCTCGCCGCCCTCGCGCAGGCCGCCCGCTCGTACGACGACGACCGCGGGGTGCCGTTCGCCCGCTTCGCCTCGACCCGCATCCGGGGCGCCCTCATCGACGAGCTGCGCAGCTACGACTGGGCCAGCCGCTCGGTCCGCACCCGCGCCCGCAAGCGTGACGCGGCCGAGGAGGAGCTGACCCGGGTGCTGGGCCGGACGCCCACCCAGGCCGAGATCGCCGCCCACCTCGGCGTCCCCGTCCAGGAGCTCGGCTCGGTCGAGGACGACGTGCAGCGCGCGGTCGTGCTGAGCCTGCAGGGCTTCGGTGAGTCCGGCAGCCTCGACGACGTCGTCGCCGTGCACGAGCCGGCGCCGGACGAGGTGCTGCTGCACCGGGAGAAGGTCGGCTACCTGTACGACGCGGTCGACGTGCTGCCGGAGCGGCTGCGCACCGTCGTGGTCCGCTACTTCTTCGAGGAGCGGCCGATGGCGGAGATCGCGGCCGAGCTCGGCGTCAGCGAGTCCCGCGTCTCCCAGATGCGCGCCGAGGCGCTCGCGCTGCTCAAGGACGGCATCAACTCCCAGGTCGAGCCCTCGATGGTGGCCCCCGCCGCCCGCCCCGGTGGCTGCGCCGCCCGCCGGCGCGAGGCGTACTTCGCCGAGGTGGCCGCGAGCGGCGACTTCAAGGCCCGGCTGTCCGGCCGCACGCCCGCCTACGCCGCCGCGGCGTACGCGCCGGCCAACGTCGCCTGACCCGCGCGCGCCCTCGTCTCAGGTCGCGCCCGGCGACTGCCGAGCGCCCCAGTACCCCCAGAACCGGCCTTCCCCCAGCCACACCTGGAGCACCCATGGTTCCCGCCGTCCCGCCTTCCGGCCTGGACGTGGTCGTCCTCGCCGCCGGCCTCGGCTCGCGGCTGGGCGGCTCGGCCCCCAAGCCGCTGACCCCGCTGCCCGGCGGGGAGACCCTCCTCGGCCGCCAGCTGCGCCTGCTCGAGCCGCTGCGCGAGCAGGGCTGCACGTTCACCCTCGTGGTCGGGCACCGGCACGAGGAGTTCCGCGAGCGCTTCCCGTGGGCGAGCTTCGCCCAGAACGAGCGCTACGGCCAGACCAACACCGCCAAGTCCCTGCTCGTCGGGCTGGAGAGCACGGGCGCCGACAACGGGCGAGGCGCGCTGTGGCTCAACAGCGACGTCGTCTTCTCCGCCTCCTTCGCCGACACGGTGATCTCGGCCGTCATGTCCACGACGGCCAACCTGATCGGGGTGAAGCCCGGCCGGACGGCGGACGAGGAGGTCAAGTACGTCCTCGACGCCGGCGGCTGCGTCCGCGAGCTGTCCAAGTCCGTCCGCGGGGGCCAGGGCGAGGCCATCGGGGTGAACCTGGTGAGCGCCGCCACCCGCGCCCGGCTCGTCGCCGAGCTGCGCCGGGCCGACGACCGGGACTACTTCGAGGCCGCTGTCGAGGCGAGCATCACCCGCGGCGAGCGCTGGCTCGGGCTCGACCTCGGGGACCACTTCGCGGTCGAGGTCGACTTCCCGCAGGACCTCGAGGCCGCCAGCGCGTACGTGTCGGCCGAGCGCACGCCGGTCTTGACGACCCGTTAAGGTCACGCCGCCACTGGGCCGATCCAGTGAACGTGACCCCAGCCGACGCGGCCAGCCCGCTCCGCCACGCAGTCGTCGTCGAGATCGAGGACCTGGCCCTCCCGCAGGTGCAGGTCGTCGTCTCCGCGGCCGTCCAGGTCTTCACCGCGAACGACCCGGTCGAGGTCGTCCTGACGCTGCAGGGCGTCGACGAGCCCACCCAGGCCCACGCCGAGGCCGTGCAGCAGATCTGCACCGCAGCCGTGGCCGACCTCCGCGCCCTGCCCGAGGTGCTGCTCGTGGGGCAGGCGGAGGCAGAGGCCGTCGAGGCGCTGCGCCGCGTGCCCGCCGGCCGTGACGAGGCCGAGAACGCCCGCTCCATCGCGCTGCTGACACTGCTGGCGCGCGAGCTGTGGGACGCCACCGACGCGACCGCGGAGGCGCCGTCCGAGCAGGCCGCGGAACCGGCGACCGACGCAGTCCACGCCGGCCACCTCATGGTCCTCATGGCCCAGCGCGACCGCGCCCGGGTCGAGGCGGCGATCAGCCGCCGGGACGTGCTCCTCGCCCGCGACCTGACCGCCGGGCGCCGCAAGCCGCACGTCGTGCTGCTCGTCCAGCAGCGCCAGACGTGGAGCTCGGTCTCCGCGCTCTGCGCCGAGCTGGCCGCCCACCCCGACCTCGACTTCACGCTGACCGCGATCGACACCGTCGCCGACGGCACCGGCGCCAGCACCGCGCAGTTCCTGCGGGAGCAGGGCTACGACCCGCGCGACGGCTCCTGGCTCGCGAGCTTCCTCGACGACGTCGACGTCCTCGTGGTGGACAACCCCTACGACGAGTTCCGCCCCGCCGAGCTCAGCGCGACCGTGCTCGCGGAGCGGGGGGTCCGCCTGGTGTCCGTCCCCTACGGCAACAACGCGATCGACGGCGCGCTCATGACCAAGCTGCTGTGGGACCTCCCGCTGCAGCGCTTCGCCTGGCGGGCCTACCTGCCGTCGCGGGAGCAGGCCAGGCTGTACGCCGCCCACTGCGCCGCCGGGGACGCCCCGGTCCGAGTGCTCGGCTCGCCCAAGCTGGACGTCAGCCTGCGCTCCACCCCCCGGTCCTGGGGCCGGGAGCTGCGCGCTCGCGCCAAGGGACGCCGCGTGGTGCTCTGGAACCCGCACTTCCGCATGGAGGAGGGCGGCTGGTCGACCTTCCACCTCTACCTGCAGCCGATGCTGCAGCGCTTCCTGCAGCGGTCGGACCTCATGCTGATCATCCGGCCGCACTTCCGGCTCTTCGCCGACCTGGCCCTGCTCGAGGGCGGCCCCTCCCGGGTGGAGCAGACGCTGCGCCGCGTTGCGGACGAGAACGAGCACATCGTGCTCGACCTCACCGCCGACTACACCGAGGCGCTCGCGGCTGCCGACGCCATGATGAGCGACCTCAGCTCGCTCGCCACGGTCTTCATGCCCACCGGCAAGCCGCTGCTCTACCTGCGCCGGGAGGACGGGCCGGGCACCAACGCCGAGGGCGCGTACTTCGAGGCGATGTACCAGGCACGTTCCTGGGCCGACGTGGAGGAGTTCCTCGAGCTGGTCCGCCGGGGCAAGGACCCGCAGGAGGCCGAGCGCGCGGCGGCGGTCCACCGCCACTTCCCCTTCGCCGACGGGCGCGCCAGCGAGCGGATCGTCGCGGACATCGTCGACTCGCTGCGGGCCGAGCTCTTCCTCGAGGACGACGCCGTCGGCGCCGGGCTGCTGCAGGCCGCGGGCCTCCGGGGCGACCGGTGACCGCCGGCAGCGTGCTGGCCCCGCCCACCGGCCGGGCCTACGGCGGACGTGGCGCGACCACGCCGGCCCGGCCGGTCGAGGGTGAGGTGCTCAAGCTCTACGTCGACTCCACCAGCCTCTCGCTGCTCCGCCAGGTCGCCGACTTCGTCGCGTGCGCCGACCGGGAGGACGTGTTCAAGGTCGCCACCTGGCTGCGGCTCCCGCTGACCGCCGAGCAGATGGGGGGCCGCAACGCGCACTTCGTCCCGCAGACGGCTGCGGTCAGCGGCGACTTCGTCGACGTGGTCGGCCGGCTCGTCCAGGCCCGCCGGTTCGAGCGCATCGAGATCCACGCGAACCAGCACCACGCGGGCAAGAGCGTGGTCCCCCTGCTGCGCGAGCTGTGCCTCCTCGTGCCGGACGCGCGCGAGCGCATCTCGCTCGACCTCTACGACGACGGCAACATCGGCCTGCTCGAGCGCGAGGTGCTGAAGCGGCAGCGCGACCCGGAGCGGCAGGTCGCGGCCGCCGCCAACGACCTGCGCCGGGCCGTCCTCGCCCGCCAGCCCCTGCTCTGGGGCATCGCCCAGAGCTACGCCTGGCAGCACCTGTTCCCGACCCGCTACCACCTGTTGCGGCGCGACATCCTGCTGCGCGACGAGCCCGGGCGCCGGCTGCACGCGTACCTCGAGCCGTACGCCGCGGACATGAGCTTCGACGGGCTGCCGGACCTGTCGCCGCAGCAGGTCGAGCACTACCTCGGCCTCTTCGGGCTGGACGGCGAGCAGGTCGCCGGCCTCGCCGAGCTCGCGGCGGACGACAGCGCCCTGCTCTTCACGGCGACCGGCGCGTGGGACGACGAGTTCGACGCCCGGCTCGCCGCCAGCCAGATCGAGGCCATCGCCGCGCTGCGCGCCGACGGCACGATCCCCGCCGGCACCCGGCTCGCGTTCAAGGGGCACCCGGCGAACCTCGCCAACCACGCCGCGATCGCTGCGGCCCTCGGCGACGACGTCGTCCACGTCCCGGCCCGCGCCCCGCTGGAGCTCTTCGCCGTGCTCGGGCTGCTGCCGCGGCGCTACGGAGGCGTCGTCAGCTCCGCGCAGTTCACGATCCCGGCCGACCGCCTGCAGTTCCTGCTCACCGACCGCACCGCGGTCTCCGGAGGCCCGGACGCGCCGCTCCTGGACCTCATGCTCGAGTCCGGCCTGGTGTCACCCCATCAGGTGGTGCCGGTGCTCGTGCCGATGACCCTCACCTGACGGGTCCGACGACCCTCCACCCGCCTTCGCCCGCACGCGTCGAGGAGAAGACCATGCGCCGCACCCCGTACGCCCCGTCCCGCCGGCAGGTGGCCGGCCGATGAGCGCCCAGCGCCCTCCCGTCTCCGTCGTCGTGACGGCGGCCGGCCCGGTTGCCGAGCTGCTGTCCTCCCTGAAGCCCTCCCTGCGGCTGCAGGACGAGGTGCTCGTGGTCGCCGGCGCGCCGGTCGGGCCGCTCGCCGGTGCCCGGGCGGTCCGGGCGCCGGCGGGCGCCTCGCTCGCCGAGCTGCGCGCGCTCGGCCTCGCCGCTGCGCGCGGCGAGGTGGTCCTGCTCGTCGACGGCGACTGCATCGCGCCCCCGCACGCGGTGGACCAGCTGGCCGCCGCGCTCGTCGACGGGGTCGCCGCGGTCGGCCCGCGTACCGACCTCGCGGCCGGGCGCCAGCAGCTCGTGCCGCCGGTCGCGTCGGTCCAGAGCCGCAGCAGCCTCCGGGCGTTCGCTCGGGAGCAGTCCCGGCAGCTGCGCGGCGAGCACTGGGCCGCGGAGGAGCTCGCGGACCTGGTGCTCGCGGCGCGGGCCTCCGACCTCGCGCGGGTCGACGACCTCGGCGCCGGCCTCGGCGCCCGCCTGGCGGCCGTCGAGGACGGCCGCCTGGCCGTGGCGGCGGAGAGCTGGTGGTCCCACCGGGACGCGGCCGGGACGTGCTCGCTGCGCCCGGCGCAGCGCCCCCTGGTCTCGGGCTGCATGATCGTCAAGGACGAGGAGGACGTCCTCGCCGCGAGCATCTCCGCGCTGCAGGGGTTCTGCGACGAGGTCGTCGTCTACGACACCGGCTCCACCGACCGCACCGTGGAGATCGCGCGCGCCGCCGGTGCCCGGGTGGTGCCGGGGTACTGGAACGACCACTTCGCCGACGCCAGGAACCGGGCCCTGCTGCACTGCCTGGGGCAGTGGGCCTTCTTCGTCGACGCCGACGAGGTGGCCAGCGGGAGCCCGCAGGGCTTCCGGCGCCTGATGCGCGACATCCCCGGCCACGTGGGGTCGTGCGTGATCCGGCTGGAGAACGAGGTGGTCGGAGTGGGCGCCGGCAGCCAGATGCGGTCCCGCCGGATCGTGCGCACGCAGCTGGGCTGGTGGGCCGGGAGGCTCCACGAGCAGCTCATGGGCCGCGACGGCGACGTCCCCCTCGAGGAGGACATCAGCGAGGTGCGGCTCGTCCACTCCGGGTACCTGCCGAACCGCATGACCGAGCGGGACAAGTACAAGCGCAACGCGGACCTGGCCCGGCTCGCCGTCGAGGACGGGGCGCTGGCCGGTGACCCCGGTGAGGCCCTGGCCAACCTGGCCCGCTCACTGTGCTCGGCCGGCGAGGGGGACGGCGCGCTGGACGCGGCGGAGCGGATGCTCGCCACCGGCGGTACCCCGGTCAACGAGCGCCAGGCGTGCCTGGTCGGCGTGATGGTCACCATCGGACGGCGTGACTACGACGCGGCCCGGGTGTGGATCGAGCGGCTGCGCCAGCGCAGCATCGCAGGGCTGTCCGTGAGGGCGTACGAGGCCGAGATCACGCTCCGGCAGGGCGACGCCGAGCGCGCGCTCGAGATGCTGGCGTCGATGCCGGACGTCGTCGAGGACGAGGTCGGGCTCCGCCGTACCCGGGACTCCTGGCTGGGGCTGGAGGTCGACGCGGCCCTGGCCTCCGGACGGGTGCAGCGGGGCGTCGAGCGCGTGCTCGAGGTCACGGCCCGCGAGCCCGTCGCGATCAAGCTGCCCGTCCTGCTGCGGCTCTTCGCGGAGGCCGGGACGCCGATCGACCGCTACCTGGAGCTCGTCGCCGCCGACGACGTCCTGCCTCTGCTCGGGCAGGCGCTGTCGCTGCGCGACGAGGACGCCGACGAGCTGTTCGAGCGGGCGTACGCGGTGTGGCCGCAGTCGCGTGCCGTGCTCGCCGCGGCCCTGCAGGTGGCGGGGCGGCGTACCGTCCTGCGGGCGTTGGAGTGGTCCGCGCGAGCCCGCGGGCTCGGGATCACCGCCGGCTGCCCGCTGCTCGCCATCGCCGAGGACCCGGGCCGGCCGGCCCGTGAGCGGGTGCTGGCCGCCGCCGTCGCGCTGGAGTCCTTCCGGGACGACCGGGCGCTGCCGCTGTTCCTCGCCGCGGCTGACGCCGTCCCCGACGCAGAGGCGGACACGGTCACGTCCGAGCTGACCCTGCTTGCGCCGCGCGTCGTCGGCGAGCTGCTGGTCTGAGCCCAGCACGCCCGCCGGAGGGCGGCTTCCCGACCCGCGGGAGGCCGCCCTTCCCGCGTCCCGGAGCCGGCGGCACGTTCGCCCGTTGGAGTGAGGAGCGGTTCCGGGCTCAA
>NZ_JAANNO010000006.1:94234-295655 GCF_011250645.1 Motilibacter aurantiacus | reverse complement strand
ACCCCCACAAGGGGTCCCGGGGGCACAGGCATTTCTGCGTCCACGGCTTGTGGGCGCGCTGCATGCCGAGCGTGCAGGAGCACGGCGGCCTTCAGCCGGGGCCGAACAGCCGGGGCCGACGGCGACCGCTCCGCGAGCGGTCAGAGGCTCGCAGGCCGGCCTCCCGGGCTGCTGGCTTCCCGCCCACCACGGGAAGCATGAGTCGGCTCCGCTTCACCGGGACGGTGATCTCGGCCTAGTTGCGGTCGGCCTGGTCGCGGTCGGCCTGGCTGCTGTAGCCCGAGTAGCTGCGGACCCTCACACGGCGACCCGGTGGCCGGCCTTGACGACGTAGTCCTCGGGCAGCAATGAGAAGTCGACGAGAGACTCGCGTCCGAGCACGAGCGCGGTAGCAGTTCGCCGGAGGTCAGGTCGAGCGCGTCCTGGACCCCCTCGGTGACCACCTCCCGGTCCGCAGTGACACGAGCCGCTTCGTGACCTGCTTGTAGCAGGCGTCGTCGGCGGGGGAGCGAACCGCCTGGTGCCCGCGGCGTCGTACGCCCGGGCCCGGCCGTCCAGCCAGTCGATGACGACCTTGGCGCTGAGGTTGTCCGACTCGTCGTGGACGGTCGGGCAGCCGGTCGACTCGTTCGTGCCGATCATGTCCATGAGGAGGGCGCCGTAGCCGCGCGCCACGAAGTAGTTGGCGTGGAACAGGGCACTTGTCGAGCAGCCCGTCACCGTCGGTCTTCACCTCGAGCTGGACTCGTTGCCGCGCCGGCGGGACGTCCTGGACACCGACACCTGTCGGAAGGAGCCCCGGGCAGCCGCACCTCCTGACCGGGCGGTGCGAAGGAGGTGTCACCGAGGCCGGGACCGGGGAGACACCAACGGATGTGGTCAGGGGGCGCAGGCATGGGGAGGCAGTCGTTGCTGGAGGGACACGCCTTTGCGGTCCCCCCGGGGGCTCCCCACGCTTCCGTGGACCTGCGCCCGGAGCCGCGGGCGGCACGGGAGGCTCGGCTGTGGGTGCGGTCGCAGGTACCGCCGCTCGGCCCCGAGGCCGCAGACGCCCTCGACATCCTGGTCAGCGAGGTCGTGACCAATGCCGTGCTGCACGCGCGTACCCGGTTCACCGTGGGCGTGACGCGGCTGGACTCCGCGGTCCTCGTCACCGTGGCCGACCACAACCCCCAGCAGCCGGAGCCGCAGGCGGAGAGCGATTCCCGCACGTCGGGGCGCGGGCTGGCCCTGCTCTCCGCGCTCAGTGACGACTGGGGGGTGACGACCGAGCCGGACGGCAAGTGTGTCTGGTTCGTCCTGGCCGCGGCGGGCCCGCGGGGCGCCACCCGGTGACGGCCCCTGGGCCTGCGGGCGCCCAGGGGACGCATGGCGCACCACCCACTGCTCACCCCTCGCCGCACGAGCAGCGCGGTCCGGCCGAGCACGCCGACCCCGAGCTCGCGCGGGTCGAGACCGGGATCCCGGGCTTCGACGTCATCAGCGGGGGAGGCCTGCCGCGGGGACGGGCCACCCTGGTCTCCGGTGAGGCCGGAGCCGCGAAGACGGTGTTCGCCGCCCAGTTCCTCGCCGAGGGGGTACGCCGCGGGCAGCCGGCCGTCTTCGTCTCCCTCGAGGAGCCGGCGGACGAGCTGCGGGCCAACCTGTCCACGCTCGGCTGGCCGATCGCGGACTGGGAGCGGCAGGAGCTGTGGAGCTTCGTCGACGCCTCACCCGTCGTCGTGGGCGAGTCCGCCGAGGCCTTCACCGACTACAGCCTGGAGACGCTGGCCGCGCAGATCGGCCGGGCGGTCGACGCCACGGGCGCGGTCCGGCTGGCCATCGACTCCCTGGACGCCGTGCTGCTGCGCAGCGCGGGGACCGAGGTCGTCCGCGGCCAGCTGCGCCGGCTCGTGGCCGAGCTGCGCCGCCTCGGGCTGACCGTGGTGCTCACGGCGGAGACGGCCGAGGCCGACCCACGGCTCACCCTGACCGGCATCGGACAGTTCGTCGCCGACAACGTCGTGGTCCTGCGCAACCGGCTGCAGGGGGAGCGCCGGCGCAGGACCATCGAGGTGCTGAAGATGCGCGGGGCGGGCCACCGCGGCGGCGAGCACCCCTTCTCCGTCCACCCGCGGCGAGGCGTCGTCGTCCTGCCCGGGCGCGGCGGGCGACCGCTCCCGCGGCCCGGCAACGACCGGGTCCCGCTCGGCAGCTCGCAGCTCGACGAGCTGTGCGGTGGCGGGGCGTACCGCGGGTCGGTGCTGCTGGTCGCGGGACCGGCCGCGTCGGGCAAGACGCTGCTCGCCGCGTCGTTCGCCTGCGCGGTCGAGCCCACTGCCGGCGAGAACGGGCCCGTGCTCTTCGTCGCGTGCGACCGCACCCGGGAGCAGGTGCTCCATGCGACGGCCGGGGCGGGCTACCGGCTCGAGGCGGCGGAGCGAAAGGGCCACCTCCGGTTCCTGCCCGTGCGCCCCGAGGCGCCCGAGGAGATGCTCGTGGCGGTGCAGCTCGCAGTCGAGGAGCTCGCGCCGGCCCGCGTCGTCGTGGACGGGCTCGGAGCCGTGCAGCGGGCCGCGTCGGAGGTCGTCTTCGCGGAGCTGGTACGCGGCTTGGACGCGGTGCTGCGGGCGACCGGCGGCACCACGCTGCTCACCACGTCCACCCAGCCGCTGATCGGAGACCCGCAGGACCTCCATCCCGAGCTGCTGGCCGCGGCCGACGGCGTGCTGCTGCTGCGCCACCTCGACCTCGGCGACCGGCTCGCGCGAACGGTGGCCGTGCTCGGCGTACGCGGCGGCCCCGCGGGTCACCAGGTCTGCGAGCTGCTGGTCGACGCAGGGGGCCTTCGGCTGGTGCCGCTGCCGGTGCCTGGGCGCCTCGCGGCCGGGCCTGGTGCCGTCCCGGGCGTCAGGCGGCGATGATCAGCGCCGAGACCGTCCACAGCCCGACGGCGACCAGGCCGGCGGCCAGCTCGAGGAGCACACCGATGCCGATGCCCTTGAGCGTCACCACCGTGCTGGCCCAGGCCGCGCGCGGCGCGCGCAGCCGCGCCTGCTCGGCGAGGTAGACCCCGCCGACGAAGCCGAGGGGCAGGCCCACGACCGGCAGGACGAAGAAGCCCACGACGCCGAGCGCCGCCCCGGCAAGGACCGTCGACGTGGGCGCTCCTGAGCCGCGCAGCGCCCGGGCCGGGAGGACGTACTTCGCCGTCGTGCCGGCGCCCAGCACCGCGGTGACGGCGGCCAGCACGAGCCAGGGCGCGACGCCGTCCTCCAGCCAGGCCCACACCAGCCCGGCCGCCCAGATGACGGCCAGGCCGGGCAGGACCGGGACGAGCACTCCGACCAGGCCCACCAGCATCGCCAGCGCGACGAGGGCCAGCTCCCACAGCTCCATGGAGCCAGCATGGACCAGGCCGACACTGCCGCCCGGGGTCAGCTCGCCCAGTCGAGCAGGTCCCGGGTCGCCGACGGGTGGCGCAGCTTGGCCAGCGCCTCCTTCTCCAGCTGGCGGATCCGCTCGCGGGTCAGGCCCAGCTCGCGGCCGATCTCGTCCAACGTGCGTGCCCGGCCGTCGAGCAGCCCGTAACGGAGCCGCACGATGGCCGCCTCCCGCTCCGGCAGCGTCGCGATCGCTCGGTGCAGCTCGCGCAGCATCGCGCGGTGCTCGACCGCCTCCACAGCGGTGACGGCGTCGGTGTCGACGACGAGCTCGCCGACGCTGGTGTCCATGTCGTCGCCGACCGGGGTGTCGAGGCTGATCGCCTCGCGCCCCACACGGCGCAGCGACACGACGTCCGCGACGTCCCAGCCGAGCGCTTCGGCGATCTCCTCGTCCGTGGGCTCGCGCTCGAGCTTGCTCGACAGCTCGCGCAGGGCGCGGGTCAGCTTGCCGATCTGCTCGTGCACGTGGACGGGCAGCCGGATGGTGCGCGCCTGCTCGGCCAGCCCGCGCCCGATCGCCTGCCGGATCCACCAGGTGGCGTACGTCGAGAACTTGTAGCCCTTGCGGTAGTCGAACTTCTCCACCGCCCGGACCAGGCCGAGGTTGCCCTCCTGGACGACGTCGAGGAAGGGCAGCCCGCGGTGGCTGTGCTTCTTGGCCACCGACACGACGAGCCGCAGGTTGGCCCGCAGCATCTGGTCCTTGGCCCGCAGGCCGTCCCGGACGAGCGCCTCGAGCTGGGCCCGCCGCTCGGCGTCGAGGTCGCTGGGCGCCTCCTTGAGCAGGTGCTCGGCGTAGACACCGGCCTCGATGCGCTGGGAGAGCTCTACCTCCTCGGCCGCGGTGAGGAGCGGGGTCCGCCCGATGTCATCGAGGTAGAGGCGGACCAGGTCAGCGGTCGGGGCGGCGAGGTCGAGGTCCTGCTCGGACACCGGCGTCGCCGCGTCGGCTGCACGGTTAGAGTCGTCGGAGGGGGTGGGAGCCCCCGGGTGCGTCTGCTGCGTCGTCTGCAGCCTCGTCTCGATTGTCATAGCAGAGACGTCAACGCACGAAGGGCCCGGCATGCTTCCGTCCGGCCGCCGGCCGGGAGGGTGGCCTGCCCCACCGGGAGGCCACCGCGACCCGGCCGGCTGCTCGGCCGGCGTGGTGCTGTCAGGTCAGCGAGGTCCCCGGGCCGTCCTCGGTCGGCTGCGCCCGGCGTGCCTGCTCCCGCTCCGGGTCGTCGTGCACCAGCGGGCCGCCCTCGCGCAGCGCCGACTCGAGCCGCTCGGCGTCCGGCATCGCCGGCGGCTTCGCCGCGAGGTCGCTGTCAGCGAGCCGGTCGCGGACCGCGTCGTCGGCCGGGGTGGGAGGGGCGTCGTCAGAAGTGGTCATGAGCCTGCCCTACCCGTCGACGGTCCCTCCCAACGTGCCGTCGGCGGTGCGACCCCTTCTCCTATCGCTCCGTGACCATGCAGGGACGAATTGTCACCAATTGAGGGTTCGAAGCCCGAC
The DNA here is from genome assembly GCF_011250645.1 of Motilibacter aurantiacus. NCBI lineage: Bacteria > Bacillati > Actinomycetota > Actinomycetes > Motilibacterales > Motilibacteraceae > Motilibacter > Motilibacter aurantiacus. The sequence goes on along the minus strand of NZ_JAANNO010000006.1, from coordinate 290,735 downwards.
CATCGGGGCAAGCCCAGCGCACGCGAGTATCCCGCCACGGCGCTGGAGGTTGTACGTGCACTACGCCCAGCTCGCCCGCCTGGTCCAGCATCGCGCCCGGCTCGCCTCACCGGCGATGGCCGACCGTGCCACGAGCGCCACGCTGCGGGCGCTGGGGGAACGCGTCCCCGACACCGTCGCGGCCACGCTGGCGGAGCGGCTCCCGCCCGACCTGGCCGCGCACCTGCGCGACGGGCTGGGCGCGAACGGCCCCGCGGACCCGGCGCTGGCCGACGACTTCGTCGCGCTGGTCGCCGAGCGCACCAGCTTGGACGCGCCGCGCGCGGCCTCGGTCGCCCGCACGGTCTTCCGCATCGTCGATCTCGAGAGCGGCGGCGGCCTCGCCTCCCGGCCACGCGGTGTGCTGCCCGAGGACGTCCGCGACCTCGTCGCCCGCTCCGCCCGCTGACCTGCTCGCTCCGGTGGCCCGGATCACGGGCACGGGTCAACCTCGAGAGCAGCGGGCATATCGGACACCAGGCGCCGTCGAGCATGTACTGCCACCGCGGGCATGACAGCGCGCGGGTGCCGGCTCGACCGTCGGAAGCACGTCGCACAGGGAAACGTCGCACAGGGAAACGTCGAGAGGGGACGGCATGGACCGCGGTCAGGAGCTGGACGCGCTGTGGGAGGAGTTCCACGGCGTGGTCACCATGACCTCGCGCGAGCTGCAGGAGTTCCTGCGGGCCGATGCATCGAGCGAGGACGGCGAGGTGCTGCCCGGCATGACGGCGGGCTCGGCGAGCCAGCCCGGGGCGGACACCTCGGTGGAGGCGACGATGGGCTCTATGGCCGCGGACGACATGGGTGACGGCGAGCGGGCGGCGCTGGAGAGCGAGGGCCTCGGCGAGGCGGTCGCCCAGGTGCTGGCCAAGCGGAAGGTCGACCTCACCGAGCACGACGTGGACGTCATGCGGGCCGTGATCGACCGGGTGCGAGCGGCGTACCCGGAGGGCGACGTCACCCACAACACCATCGACCTGCGCGATGACGCGCTGCGGCGCTCCCTGATGGCTGTGGGCCACGACCCGCTGCGGGTCCACTGACCGCTTCCCGCGGTCGTGGCCGGCAGCATCCGGGCCCGCGCTCCGGGACGCGGCGCTACGCGCGCGAGGGGCGGCGCTTGCACGAAGCGCCGCCCCTCGGGCTGAGCAGGGTCCCCCGGCAGCGTTCGCCACCGCCAGGCTCGGGAAGCAGGAGTCAGAGCAGCTTGCCGCAGTGCGGCCACGGGCGCGCGCCGCTGCGCTTGTAGAGCAGCTGCGCCCGGTAGGTCTGCTCCTCCGCGGACGCGTGGTGCGGCATCCCCGAGCCGCCGACCCCACGCCAGGTGCCGACGTTGAACTGGTAAAGGCCGTAGTAGCCCGCGGGGTTCACCGCGCGCGGGTTGCCGCCGGACTCGCAACGGGCGAGCGCCGACCAGTTGAGGCTGTCGAGCCCGAGGTCGCGGCCGCCGACCTTGCGGTCGGCCGAGCGCGACGCAGGGGCCTTGACCTTGGGCAGCGCGCGCCAGGTGAGCGCGTCGGCCTTGCCGGTCACGGGCAGGTGGTTGCGCCGCTGGAAGGCCTTGATCGCGGCGACGGTCTTCGGGCCGAACGTGCCCGTCACCGTCGACATCTTCAGGCTGGCCTGCAGGTCGCGGACGGCACCGCCCTCGGCCCCCTGGACCAGCAGCGGCGTGCGCACGACGGCCTTGCCCTTGGCGGGTGCGGCGCCCGCACCGGCGCTCCCGGCCGCGAGCGCCGCGGTGGTCAGGCCAGCTCCGGCAACGGCGACGAGCGCACGGGGAGCGGTGGACGGGCGTACGGCGCGGTGGCGCCCCTGGTAGGGACGCAGGATCGAACTCGGCACGCGAGGTGGCCCTCTCCAGCGCCTGCGAAGTGAGCTGTCGGGTTCGGGAGGAGATTTCCCGGCCGCATGCTGCGGCTTCACCCCAAGGGCGGCGAACTGCACCGCCCGCGATTGGGTCCCCCGCTCCTGCCCGTGATCCACGGAAACCTCGTGCCCGGGCAGGACTCGGCGCCGCACGAGGGACCCGCAGCAGGAGCTGCGGGACGTTCAGCACCGTAGAGCAGCCCTCGCACGCGCGTCCAGCCTGAGGGGCCGTGGCGTGCGGCACAGCCGGGACGGCCGTCCCCGCCTCGTTGCCGGCAGGCTGCCCCGGGAGCGGGCGCGTACACGTGCCGGTCAGGTGCCGGTCAGGTGCCGGTGCGGCTGCGGGTGCGGCTGCGGGTGCCGGTCCGGCCGACGGCGTGCTTGCGTGACCGGCAGCGGCCGGGTCCGGCGTTCAACGCTCGCGGGGCGGGGGTACCGACGCGGCATGAGCGACAGCAGCCAAGCGAACGAGAGCGACACCGGGCGGTCCGAGGACGCCCAGCAGCGGTCCACGGAGAAGGACCCGAGCGAGTGGGTGACCGGCGGTGAGCCGGCCACCGGTGCCCAGTTGAGCTACCTGGAGACGCTGGCCCGCCAGGCGGGCGAGGAGGCGCCGCAGAGCCCGGAGGAGATCACCAAGGCCGACGCGAGCCGCGAGATCGACCGACTGCGCGAGGAGGCGGGGCAGGAATGACAGGAACGAGCGGTCAGGGGACGAGCACGGGGCCGCACCCGGACCCCGAGGACTCCACGCCGCCGCACGGCGACGTGCTCGGGGAGCTGGTGGGCGGCGAGCAGCAGGCCCGGGCCGCAGACCCCGACGCCGCGGGTGGGTCGGTCGACCCGGCCAGGTCGGAGGAGACCGGGCACGCGTGAGGCGGGACCCAGGGGGAGCGTGGGCCCGCGCCCAGCGGGCCCGGCGGGCCCGTCCGCCCGGCCGGTCAGCGGTCGGGGTCGGCGCGGGCGTCGAGCAGCTCGCGCAGCCAGCCCGCGCCCACCACGGACGCGCCCAGATCAGCGCAGCGACGTCGCAGCTCACGGTCGCTCGTCACGACGAGCACGGCGTCCCCGGGCGCAGGCACGGCGGCCCGGGCCACCTCGTCGTCCCCCGAGGCGGGCGCTGCGACGACCGTCAGACCGGGGCGCGGCGGCTCGTCGGCGAGGCCCCGCGCGGCACCCTCGACGACGAGCAGCGTCTCGGGCGCCCACGAGTCCAGCGCCGGCAGGCCGAGCACGGGTGGCAGCGCCGGCCCGGGGACGGCGAGGCCGACGAGCTGGCTGCGCAGCCGGGCGGCGGCGGCGCGACGGTCGCGCCACCAGCCGTCCGGGCGCGACCCGACGACGTTCGCGGCGTCGACGACAAGGCGCAGCCGCCGGCCGGCCGCGGTCTCCAGCAACGGCCAGGCCTCCGCCAGGCCGGGGTGCAGCTCCCGTTCGGCCACCTGGCCGACGGGGGCCCACTCGAGTGCAGCGCTCTCCCGGTCGGCCACCACGGGCGACGCGCAGTCGACGCGGGCGAGCACGGTGGTGTACGACCACCCGCCGTGGTCGACGACCAGCCGGCCGGTCGCGGCCGCGCGCGCCACGGTCAGGCCGGTCTCCTCGCGGGTCTCCCGCAGGGCGGCGCCCACCGCGTCCTCGTCGAGGCCGCGGGCCCCGCCGGGAAGCCCCCACGTGCCGCCCTCGTGGCTCCACGCGGCGCGCAGCTGGAGCAGGACCGAGCCCTGTGCCCACAGCAGCAGGCCGGCGGCTCCGCCAAGGCCCCAGTGCCGGTGCCCGGCGTCGCACCGGGCCCATCCGTCCCCCGTCGACCCGAGCGTCACGGCTCCGAGCGTAGGCGGGCCTCCGGCCGCCCCACCGGCACGTCCAGCGGCTCGCGCGGGAGCGGCTGCGGAGGCCGCGCGTGACCGGCCCGCCCCACGACGACGGCTCCGGGACGGGCGTGCGGGTCGCCCGTGTGCGGGAGCAGGACTGGGAGCGCGTGCGGGCGCTCCGCCTGGCGATGCTGGCCGACACGCCGCTGGCGTTCACCGAGACCATCGAGCAGACACGTCGCTTCGACGAGCGCGAGTGGCGGCGCCGCGCCCGGCGCGGCTCGGCCGGCACGTCGATCGCGACGTACGCCGCCGTCGGGCCGGGCGGCGACTGGCTCGGCACGATGGGCGGCGTGCTCGAGCGCCCCGGCCGGGCGCTGCTCGTGTCGGTGTTCGTCGTGCCCGAGCGCCGTGGCGGCCCCGTCGCCGACCTCCTGCTGCGAACGGTCCTGCGCTGGGCCCGCGACGAGGCGGGCGCGGACCGCATCCGTCTGCTGGTCCACGAGGCCAACCCGCGGGCGGCCGCCTTCTACGCGCGCCACGGGTTCACCGCCACCGGGCGGACCGAGCCGTACCCGCTCGACCCCGCCGCCCGCGAGATCGAGATGGACCGTGCGCTGGGCCTCGGCGACCCCGACGCGGCCGCCCCGACGGGCCTGGTGGGCGATACCTCCGCACAATACGGATAGCGTTCGTCGGCAACCCGCGAACGACGGGCACACCGAGCAAGGCGAGACGCAGGAGAGGCCGCGATGACGATCGTCGTGGGCTATGTGCCCAAGCCCGAGGGGCGCGCCGCGCTGCGCCGTGCCGCCGAGGAGGCCCGGCTGCGCAAGCAGCGGCTCGTCGTCGTCAGCTCGCTGCGCGCCGTCCGGGACACCGGGGCCGACGCGGACAACCAGTACGAGAAGGAACTGCTCAGCGTGCGCGACGCGCTCGAGGCGGCCGGCATCGAGCACGAGGTACGCCAGCTGGTGCGCGGCCAGGAGCCGTCCGAGGACCTCATCGCCATCGCCGAGGAGGTGCACGCCGACGTGATCGTCATCGGGCTGCGCCGCCGCTCCCCGGTGGGCAAGCTGATCCTCGGCAGCAACGCCCAGCGCGTCCTTCTCGACGCCCCGTGCCCCGTCCTGGCGGTCAAGGCCGACGAGGACGACCGCTGAGTTCGGCCCGTCCCGGCGACTGATTCCCGCGATCGCCTTACCGTGACGGCCGATCACGTTAGCGTGAGCGGCAGCGGGGGCCGACGTGGCTCGCGGGCCGATCGCCCCGGATGGGGCGCGCGAGCGAGGGGAGGCGGCGTGGCGCCGGGGGACGAGGCGGCCGGCACTCCGAGCGGGACGCTGCCCCCGACCGACGCGGCGCTGCTGGAGATGCTCGTCCAGGAGGCGCCGCTCGGCTTCGCGTTCTACGACGCCGAGCTGCGCTACCGCGGGATCAACCGGGTGCTCGCCGCCGTCAACGGGCTCCCCGTCGAGGAGCACCTGGGCCACCGCCCGGCCGAGATCCTCGGCGACCTCGGCGTGGCCGTCGAGGACATGCTGCGCCGGGTCATGGAGACGGGCGCGCCCGTCCACGACGACGACTTCGTCGGCACCGGCCCGGACGGCTCGGTCACCCACTGGCAGTCGCAGTGGTTCCCGGCACGCGGGGAGGACGGCCGCATCCGCGGCGTCGCCGTGTTCGTCGCGGACGTCACGCAGCGCCGCACGACCGAGGACGCGCTGCTCGCGGCGTACCAACGGGCCGAGCGGCTGCTCACCGTGACGACCCGGCTGGCGACCGCCCTCACGCTCGCCGAGGTCATGGCGGTCGTCACCGACGAGGCGCGGTCGCTGGGGGCCCTGGTGGCGGGGCTCTCCCTGCTCGACGGGGACGAGGTCGTGTTCCGCCCGGACTCCGGAGTGGTCCCGGGCCCGGACGCGCGGCCGGACGGCGTCCGCGTCCCGCTGGACAGCCGCGTGCCCACCGCGGTGGCCATCACCACCGGGCGACCGGTCTACGCCGCCTCTCCCGAGGAGCTGGTGACCCTGGGCACGGACCCGGAGTGGATCTCCCGGCAGGTCGGGGCCTCGAAGGAGCGCTCCTGGGCGGCGGTGCCGCTCCTGACCGCGCGCGGGACGCTCGGGGCCTTGCGCGTCGCGTTCGCCGAGCCGCGCACGTTGGCGTCCGAGGAGCGGGTCTTCCTCGAGGCCGTCGGGACCCAGTGCGCCGTCGCGGTCGAGCGGGCGCTGCTGTACGAGAACGAGCACCGCACGGCGGAGGCCCTGCAGGCCAGCCTGCTGCCGGACCGGCTGCCGCAGGTCGCAGGCGCCCAGCTGGCCGGCCGCTACCTGCCGGCGTCCCGCACGGGTACCCGCGGCTGGGAGGCGACGGCGGTCGGCGGCGACTGGTACGACGCCTTCGCGCTGCCCGACGGCCGGCTCGCCGTCACGCTCGGCGACGTCATGGGCAAGGGCGTGAACGCGGCGGCGGGGATGGGGCGGGTCCGCGCCGCGTTGCGGGCCCTGGCCTTCACCGACCCGTCCCCGTCGGCGGTCCTGTCCGGGCTGGACCGGGTCTTCTCCGCGACCGAGGGCCTCGAGCAGATCGTCACCCTGGTCTACGGGGTGCTCGATCCCGCGACCCGGACCCTGGTCGCGACCGCCGCCGGGCACCCGCCGGTCGTGCTCGTACCGGCGTCGGGCCCGGCCCGGCTGCTCCCCGTGGTCGAGCTGGCCACGCCGCTCGGCGTGCCGGAGCCGCGCTCCGAGCGCGTGCTCGAGCTGTCCGCGGGCGACACCATCCTCGCGTTCAGTGACGGGCTGGTGGAGACCCGGGAGGCCGGGATCGGCGCCGGGCTCGACGCGCTGGCGCAGAGCCTCGGTGGGTGCGGCGGGCTGGAGCTGGAGGCGCTGCTCGACCGGGCGGTCGCGGCCGGGGCGAGCGCGGGGCAGCGTTGGGACGACGTGACCCTGCTGGCACTGCGCGTCTGAGCTGGACGTCCAGGAGCGGCGACGGCCCGCGGGCCCCGGGCTCGAGACCGCCGAGCGGCGCTGCCGCCGTGGCAGAATGGTGCGGTTGCTGCCCTGAGATGTTCCCAGAGCGGCGGCCCGGACGGCGTTGCGCGCGCGAGCGGTGTCGTCCGGTAGCAAGTCCCGCCATCGCCGGAAGGGAACGTCGCGACAGATGTGCCCGGATCCCGGTCCTGCCCGTCCTGCACGGTCGCCCGTCCAGCGAGAGGTTGTACGTGTCGTCGGTCACGCCCCGCCCGCTTCCGCCCGAGTTCGCCGTCCCCGAGGTGCAGGAGCTCCTCACGACCGGAAGGTCCACCGGATCGGTCACCGCAGCTCAGGTGCGTGAGGCGTGCGACGGCCGCATAGCCGTCTCGCGCGTCAAGGCCGTGCTGCGCGCGCTCGCCGAGGAGGGCGTCACCGTGGCGCTGGACGCCCCGGCCCCGGCGTCCCGGCGAGCCGTGGCGGCAACCACCGCGCGCCGGGCGACCGCGACCTCCTCGGTCGACACCGCCGCGAAGAAGGCTGCGCCGCGCAAGTCCGCCAAGAAGGCCGCCGCTCCGGCGGCCAAGGCCGCCACCGGCCTCGCGGACCCGGCCGAGGACTCGGCCGAGCCCGATGACGTCGTGCTGGAGGACCTCGTCGAGCCCGCCGGCCCCGGGGACCTCGTGGACGGTGTCGACAGTGTTGATGGCGTGGACGTCGTCGCCGACGCCGCGGAGCCGGTCGACGGCGCCGCGGAGGCGGCCGACGGTGCCGAGCCGGCCGCGGCCCCTGCCGCGGCCGAGGAGGGCGGGGAGACCGAGGAGTTCGTCCTCTCCGACGACGACGCCGACGAGCCGGCCCAGCAGGTCGCCACGGCGGGCGCGACCGCGGACCCGGTCAAGGACTACCTCAAGCAGATCGGCAAGGTCGCCCTCCTCAACGCCGAGCAGGAGGTCGAGCTCGCCAAGCGGATCGAGGCCGGCCTCTTCGCCGAGGAGAAACTCGGCTCGGGGGAGAAGCTCGCCCCGAAGCTCAAGCGAGAGCTCGACTGGATCGCCGAGGACGGGCGCCGGGCCAAGAACCACCTGCTCGAGGCCAACCTGCGCCTGGTCGTCTCGCTGGCCAAGCGCTACACCGGCCGCGGCATGCTCTTCCTGGACCTGATCCAGGAGGGCAACCTGGGCCTCATCCGGGCGGTCGAGAAGTTCGACTACACCAAGGGCTACAAGTTCTCGACCTACGCGACGTGGTGGATCCGCCAGGCGATCACGCGCGCCATGGCCGACCAGGCGCGCACGATCCGCATCCCGGTCCACATGGTCGAGGTCATCAACAAGCTCGCCCGCGTGCAGCGCCAGATGCTCCAGGACCTGGGCCGCGAGCCCACCCCGGAGGAGCTGGCCAAGGAGCTCGACATGACCCCGGAGAAGGTCGTCGAGGTCCAGAAGTACGGCCGCGAGCCCATCTCGCTGCACACCCCGCTCGGTGAGGACGGGGACTCCGAGTTCGGCGACCTCATCGAGGACTCCGAGGCGGTCGTCCCGGCCGAGGCCGTGTCGTTCACGCTGCTCCAGGAGCAGCTGCACTCGGTGCTCGACACGCTGTCCGAGCGCGAGGCGGGCGTGGTGTCCATGCGGTTCGGGCTCACCGACGGCCAGCCCAAGACGCTGGACGAGATCGGCAAGGTCTACGGGGTCACCCGCGAGCGGATCCGCCAGATCGAGTCCAAGACGATGAGCAAGCTGCGCCACCCGTCGCGGTCGCAGGTGCTGCGCGACTACCTGGACTGAGCTCCCGCTGCCGTTCGAAGCCCCCGGCCTGCCGTGCAGGCCGGGGGCTTCGCCGTTCCACCATCCCCGTTCCACCCGTCCGAGGGTCTTCGACGGCTGCCTCGGCGGCCCGGCTCAGCGCTCGCGCCGCGGCCTGCGCGCGTAGTCGGCGCACTGCTCGACCATGGCGCGGACCCCGGCGTACGGGTCGGCGGGCTCGCGGGCCGGCTTCTCCCGGACGCCGGCCAGGGCGGGGTGGCAGGCCAGGCAGCGCCCGAAGACGTCGAGCGCCACGCCGGGCCCGTGGGCGGCGCAGTCGCCGGTCGGCTCGGCCGGGCGACGGGCGGAGCGAGCGGTCTCGCGGGCCTGCTCCTGCGGGGTGGGGCAGAGCCGGCAGCTGGGCTGCGGCCGCTCGCCCGGGTGCTCGGGGCAGGACTGCGCGGCGTGCAGCGTCGGGACCCCGTCGCGCCAGCTCCCGCTCATCGGGCCTCCTCCTCGTCGGGGCCGGCCGGCCGGGCGACCTCGAACAGTCCGGCCGGGCCCGCCGCGGGCTCGGTCTGCACGCGCTCGGTCTGCCCGCGCTCGGTCTGCCCGGGCTCGGTCTGCCCGGTCTCCGGTTGCGGGAAGGAGCGCCCGCCGGCGGGGGAGCGCTCCTCGAGCAGCAACTGCTGCCACTGCTCGAGCCGGCGGCGCCAGACCGCCCGGGCCCGGCGATGCAGGTCCGGCGCGCCCCCACGGGACCGGGTGTAGTCGGCGAGGGCGTCACGCAGGGCGATCCGGGCCGCCCGCAGGTCGGCGGGCGGGGTCGGCCCCGGCCCGGCCGGCCGGGCGTCCTCGAGCGGGGCCGGGGCTCCGACGCGCGCGGCGAACAGCTCGTCGCGCAGCGCCTCCTGCCGGACCACGAGCTCGCCCCACTCGCGCAGCGCGTCGGCGAAGTAGAGATGGGCCTCGGTGAGCGCCCGGCCCGAACGGCGCCCCCCGGACGGGCCCCGCAGCGACTCCAGCCGGCGGCCGGCGAGGACGACAGCGCGGTGCGCCCGCTCGACCTCCCCCTCGACGACCAGCAGGTCGACCTCGCGCGGGCCTTGCGCCACCGTTGTCCAGCCTCCCGTCATGGGCGGTCGAGCCTACCCGGCGCTTCGCAGGCCGGGCGGGCGCCGCCGGGGCCGTCCCGGCGCCCGGCGGTAGCGCGGGGAGTTGGTCGGCCCCACGGGTGACGAAGGTCCCTGGGCCGTCCACACCCGCGCTGGAAGGCTGGCTGTGATCGACAGCGCACCGCCCGTTACGCCAGAGTTTGTCCAGGGATGCACAGTCCCTTGCTCCGGCACGAACAGGCACGAACAGGCACCACTCCTGAGCGGAAGGACAGCAGGTGGCTCTCGACACCCTGACCGGCAGCACGACCGAGGGCGTACTCCACGCGCTCGCCCATCCCGGCGACGACGAGGTCGAGGCTCTCGACGCCTGGTGGCGGGCGAACAACTACCTGACCATCGGCCAGATCTACCTGCAGGGCAACCCGCTGCTGCGCGAGCAGCTCTCCTCCGAGCACATCAAGCCCCGGCTGCTGGGGCACTGGGGCACCAGCCCGGGCCTCTCGTTCATCTACGCGCACGTGTCGCGCGTGATCCGGCACACCGGCCAGGAGGCGATCTACCTCGCCGGGCCCGGCCACGGCGGGCCGGCGCTCGTGGCGGCGTCGTACCTCGAGGGCAGCTACACCGAGACCTACCCGCGCGTGACGCAGGACGAGGCGGGCCTGCTGCGCCTGTTCCGCCAGTTCTCCAGCCCGGGCGGCATCCCGAGCCACGTCTCGGTGACGACGCCGGGCTCGATCCACGAGGGCGGCGAGCTCGGGTACGTCCTGGTGCACGCGTTCGGCGCGGTGATGGACAACCCGAGCCTGCTGGCGATCGCCGTCGTGGGCGACGGGGAGGCCGAGACCGGGCCGCTGGAGGGGTCCTGGAAGGGCGTCTCCTTCCTCAACCCCGCCCGTGACGGCGCGGTGCTGCCCATCCTGCACCTCAACGGCGCGAAGATCGCCGGCCCGACCGTCCTCGGGCGCAAGGACCCCGAGGAGGTCCGCTCGCTGCTGCGTGGGCACGGCTACGACGTGCTCGAGGTCGAGGGCGACGACCTGCCCGGCATGCACCTGCGCTTCGCGGCGGTGCTCGCGGAGGCGTACGGGAAGATCCGGGCGATCCAGGAGGCGGCGCGCGGTGGCGACTGGGACGGCACGCGCCCGCGCTGGCCGATGATCGTGCTGCGCTCGCCGAAGGGCTGGACCGGCCCGGAGGAGATCGACGGGGTCAGGGTCACCGGCACCTGGCGCTCCCACCAGGTCCCGCTGTCCGGGGTCAAGGGCAACGACGAGCACCTGGCGATCCTGGAGACGTGGCTGCGGTCCTACCGGCCGGAGGAGCTCTTCGACGCCGACGGCGCCCCCACCGAGCTCGTGCGCCGGGCCAACCCGACGGGCGACCTGCGCATGAGCGCCTCCCCGCACGCCAACGGCGGGCTGCTGACCAAGGACCTGGACCTGCCCGACTTCCGCGACTACGCGCTGGAGGTGCCGCGCCCGGCGCAGGTGAAGGCCGAGTCGACGCGGCAGCTCGGCGCGCTGCTGCGCGACGTCTACGTGCGCAACGACGACCGGTTCCGCCTGTTCTGCCCGGACGAGACGAACAGCAACCGGCTCGGCGCGGTCTTCGAGGCGTCGGACCGGGCGTTCATGGAGCAGGTCACCTCGGACGACCTCGCGATCGGCCGGGACGGGCGCGTCATGGAGGTGCTCTCCGAGCACAACTGCCACGGCTGGCTCGAGGGCTACACGCTCACCGGCCGGCACGGGATGTTCGCGACGTACGAGGCCTTCGCCATGGTCAGCGCCTCGCAGACGGTCCAGCACGGCAAGTGGCTGGAGGAGGCGACGCACCTGCCCTGGCGAGCGAAGGTCCCGAGCCTGAACATCCTGCTCACCTCGACCGCCTGGCGCAACGACCACAACGGCTTCTCCCACCAGGGCCCCGGCCTGATCCAGGTCGCGCTGACCCAGCGCCAGGACGTCTCGCGCGTCTACCTGCCCCCGGACGCGAACACCCTGCTGTCGGTCGCGGACCACTGCCTGCGCTCGCGGTCCTACATCAACCTTCTCGTCATCGACAAGCAGCCGCAGCTGCAGTGGCTCACGATGGACGAGGCGATCGAGCACTGCCGACGGGGCGCCGGCACCTGGGACTGGGCGGGCAACGAGGACGGCGCCGACGACCCGGACATCGTCCTCGCCTGCGCCGGCGACGTGGTGACGATGGAGACGGTCGCGGCGGCGCAGATCCTCAAGGAGCGGCTGCCGCAGCTGCGGACGCGCGTGGTGAACGTGGTCGACCTGATGACGTTGCTGCGCCCGCGCGACCACTCCCACGGCATGAGCCCCACGTACTTCACCGAGCTGTTCACCGACGACACGGACGTGGTCTTCGCGTTCCACGGCTTCCCCGGCGCGATCCACCAGCTGGTGCACGGGCGCCCGGACGCCGACCGCTTCCGGGTGCGCGGCTTCATCGAGGAGGGGACCACGACCACGCCCTTCGACATGGTCGTGCGCAACCGGACGTCCCGGTACCACCTGGTGATGGACGCGATCAACAACGCGAAGCGGACACCACGCGGGGCCACCGAGCTCAAGGCCTGGTGCGAGCAGAAGCTCGCCGAGCACGCGGCGTACGTCGTCGAGCACCTCGAGGACATGCCCGAGGTCCGCGACTGGTCGCTGGGCGACTGGGCCGAGCGAGGCTGACCCCGGCCGCGAGCGGGCACGGGCGGCCCCGAGCCCGCCGGCACGCGACGAGCCCCGGTGCAGCGCACCGGGGCTCGTCGAGGTCGGGGACCGCCCCGCACACCCGGGGCGATCGGTCAGGGGCGCCTCAGCGCTCGTCCGCGGGCGCGGTGGGCGTCGTGCGCTCGAGGCGACCGGTCTCGTCCTGGATGTCGGAGGCGATCTCCCGGAGCTTGGTCGCGTGCTCCCGGCCGTGGTGCGCACAGAAGAGCAGCTCGCCGCCGGACTCGAGCGTCACCCGGACGTACGCCTGGGCGCCGCAGCGGTCACAACGGTCGGCCGCGGTGAGGGCAGCGTGGGTGGCAAGGGCAGTGGTCACGGTCCCTCTTCTCGTTCTCGTTCAGCTTGCGCTCTACGTCTGGACCAACGTCCTACCACGCTACGTTCGTCCCAGACCTCGTTGACGCCGTGTTCGCCGTACGCGATCCCGATCGGAACGCGAACGTAACCCGCGGGACGCCTCAGGCGGGCCGAGGCGCGTCGGCCTCACCCTGTCGGGGCCCCCGAGTAGCCTGGCGTTGCTGTTCCAGGCGTCCCGGGTGCCCTTCGCCTAGTGCTTCCCGCCGCGACGCCCTGTGTATCGGACAAGGAGCCTTGCGACGTGAGTGCCGAGCCGACCGAGCCTGTACCGGGTGCGAAGAAGGGCGCTCGGGGGGCCGGTGACGGCGGCTACACCGCGCGCCACCTGTCCGTGCTGGAGGGGCTGGAGGCCGTCCGCAAGCGGCCCGGCATGTACATCGGCTCCACCGACGGCCGCGGCCTCATGCACTGCGTCTGGGAGATCATCGACAACGCGGTGGACGAGGCGCTCGCCGGCTACTGCACGCGCATCGACGTGGTGCTCGGCGCGGACGGCTCGGTCGAGGTCAGGGACGACGGGCGCGGCATCCCGGTCGACGTCGAGCCGCGCAGCGGCCTGACCGGTGTCGAGCTGGTGCTCACCAAGCTGCACGCGGGCGGGAAGTTCGGAGGCGGGTCCTACGCCGCGTCCGGCGGCCTGCACGGCGTGGGCGCCTCGGTCGTCAACGCGCTGTCCAGCCGCCTGGACGTCGAGGTCGACCGCTCCGGCCGCGTCCACCTCATGAGCTTCCGGCGGGGCGAGCCGGGCGTCTACGCGGGCGACGGCCCCGACGCGCCGTTCACCCCGCAGTCCGGGCTGCAGATCGCCGGCCGGGCCAAGCGCGGCGTCACCGGCACGCGGGTGCGCTGGTGGGCCGACCGGCAGGTCTTCCTCAAGGAGGCGGCGCTCGACCTCGAGCAGCTGCGCGCTCGTGCCCGCCAGACGGCCTTCCTGGTGCCCGGGCTGCGGATCGTGCTGCACGACGAGCGCGACCCGGCCGCGCCCGTGCAGGAGGAGTTCCACTACGTCGGCGGCATCACCGAGTTCTGCGAGTTCCTGGCCCCCGACACGGCGGTCAGCGACGTCCTCCGGCTGCAGGGGGTCGGCCACTTCAAGGAGACCGTTCCGGTCCTCGACGACCAGGGGCACATGACGCCGACCGAGGTCGCGCGCGAGATGACGGTCGACGTCGCGCTGCGCTGGGGGGCCGGCTACGACACGACCGTCCGCTCGTTCGTCAACATCGTCGCCACCCCCAAGGGCGGCACTCACGTGGCCGGCTTCGAGCGCGCGCTGACCAAGTCGCTCAACGCCCGGCTGCGCGCGTCCCGCGTGCTGCGCACCGCCGAGCCGGACGTCACCAAGGAGGACGTGCTCGAGGGGCTGACGGCGGTCGTCACCGTCAAGGTGCCCGAGCCCCAGTTCGAGGGCCAGACCAAGGAGGTGCTCGGCACCTCCGCCGCCTCCCGCATCGTGGCTCACGTGGTCGACAAGCACCTGACCGAGGTGCTGTCGAGCACGAAGCGCACGGAGAAGGCCATGGCGATGGCGATCCTGGAGAAGGTCGCCAGCGCCGCGCGCACGCGCATCGCCGCCCGCCAGCACAAGGAGCTGCAGCGCCGCAAGAACGCGCTGGAGACCAGCTCGCTGCCGGCCAAGCTGGCCGACTGCCGCAGCGAGGACGTCGCGCGCAGCGAGCTCTTCATCGTCGAGGGCGACTCGGCGCTGGGCACGGCGAAGCTGGCCCGCAACTCCGAGTTCCAGGCGCTGCTGCCCATCCGCGGCAAGATCCTCAACGTCCAGAAGGCCTCGCCCTCGGACATGCTCAAGAACGCCGAGTGCGCCTCGATCATCCAGGTGATCGGCGCGGGCACCGGCCGCTCGTTCGACATCGACGCGGCGCGCTACGGCAAGATCATCCTGATGGCCGACGCCGACGTGGACGGCGCGCACATCCGCTGCCTGCTGCTCACCCTGCTCTACCGCACGATGCGCCCGCTGGTCGAGGAGGGCCGGGTCTTCGCGGCGATGCCGCCGTTGCACCGGGTCGAGATCCTGAACCCGAAGAAGGACCAGCCCAAGTACCTCTACACCTACACCGACGCCGAGCTGAAGAAGACGCTGCGCGACCTGGAGAAGCGCAACGTCCGCTGGCGTGACCCGGTCCAGCGCTACAAGGGCCTGGGCGAGATGGACGCCTCGCAGCTGGCCGAGACCACGATGGACCCGCGCAAGCGGACGCTGCGCCGGGTGAACATCTCCGAGCTCGAGGCCGCCGACAGCGTCTTCGAGCTGCTCATGGGCAACGAGGTGGCCCCTCGGCGCGACTTCATCGTCGAGGGCGCGGCGCGGCTGGACCGCGAGCGCATCGACGCCTGAGCCCGGCCGTGGGCGGGGGCGCCGCGGCCCTGCTCCGCGTCCCCGCCTTCCGACGGCTCTTCGTCTCCCGCACGACCTCGCTGCTCGGCGACGCGATAGCGCCCGTGGCGCTGGCGTTCGCCGTGCTCGGCCACGAGGGCGGGTCGGCGACCGACCTCGGGCTGCTGCTCACGGCGCGCGTCCTGGCCGAGGTGCTGCTCCTGCTGGTGGGCGGCACCCTGGCCGACCGGCTGCCGCGGTTGCGGGTCATGGCCGCCGCCGACCTGCTCGGCGGCGCGGCGCAGACCGGCATGGCGGCGCTCTTCCTCTCCGGGGCGTACGCGCTCGGGCCGTTGCTCGTCCTGTCGGCCGCCGGCGGCGCGGCGGCGGCGCTCTTGCGGCCGGCCTCGACCGGCGCGCTGCCGCTCGTCGTGGAGCCCGGGCAGCTGCAGCCGGCGAACGCGCTGGTCCGGGTGGCGCAGAACGTCGCGATGCTGGCCGGCGCAGCGCTGGGCGGGCTGCTCGTAGCGGTAGCCGGCGCCGGATGGGCGCTGGCGGTCGACGGCGCGACCTTCCTCGTCTCGGCGCTGATCCTGGTCGGCGTGCGGGCGAGGGCGCAGACGAAGGCGGCTCCCGCGAGCGTGCTGGCCGACCTGCGCGACGGGTGGCACGAGTTCGTCTCGCGGCAGTGGGTCTGGGTGATCGTCGCCCAGTTCGCCGTGCTGACGACCGCCACCGCCGCCGCGATGCGCGTCCTCGGCCCGCTCGTCGCGGAGCGGGAGCTCGGCGGAGCCGGGGCGTGGGCCGCCGTGCTGACGGCACAGGGCCGGCCTGCTCGCGGGCAGCTTCCTGGCGCTGCGGCTGCGCCCGCGGCTGCCCATGCTCCTGGCGACGTGGACGACCTTCGGCTTCGTCCTCCCGCTGCCGCTGCTCGCCCTCGGAGCCCCGCTCTGGCTGCTCCTCGCCGGGGCGTTCGCGGCCAGCGTCTGCGCCGACGTGTTCGTCGTGCTCTGGTACACCGCGCTGCAGACGCACGTGCCGGAGGAGCGGCTGGCGCGGGTCAGCGCGTACGACGCCCTGGGCTCCTTCGCGCTCAACCCGCTGGGGCTCGCGGCGGTGGGCCCGGTCTCGGTGCTGATCGGCGTGACGTCGACGCTCTGGGTGTGCGCCGGGCTGGCCGTCCTGGCCAACGCGCTGGCGCTGCTGTCGCCCTCGGTGCGCCGGCTGCCGGCCGGCCCCGTCCCCTGACCCGATCTGCGAGTGGTGAATCAAGGATCGGGGAACTACGGAGCATGGCCACGATCGCCGAGCAGTCCGAGGCCGCCCCAGGAGGGGGCCTCAAGCGAGTCATGGGCCGGCGGATGCTGCTGCTCTTCATCGTCGGCGACATCCTCGGCGCGGGGATCTACACGCTCACCGGGAAGGTCGCGGGGGAGGTCGGCGGCGCGATCTGGCTGCCGTTCCTCGTCGCCTTCGTCCTCGCGTTCCTCACCGCGACGGCCTACGCGGAGCTGGTGGGCAAGTACCCGAAGGCCGCCGGGGCAGCGCTCTACGTCAACCGGGCCTTCGGCCGCCCCTTCGTCACCTTCATGGTCGCCTTCACGGTGATGGCCAGCGGCATCACCTCGGCGAGCGCGGCGGCCCGGGGGTTCGGAGGGGACTACCTGGCCGAGTTCGTGACCCTGCCCGTCGTGCTGGTCGCGGTCGGGTTCGTCCTCCTGCTCGCCGCGGTCAACCTGCTCGGCACCAAGGAGTCGGTGCGGGTCAACCTCGTGCTGACGCTGATCGAGGTGAGCGGGCTGCTCCTCGTGATCGTCGTCGGCGTGGCCGCGCTGCTGCAGGGGGACGGCGACACCGCCCGGGCCACCGACTTCTCGGCCGAGGGGGGCGCCGTGCTCGGCGTGCTCGGCGGGGCCGCGCTCGCGTTCTACGCCCTCATCGGCTTCGAGGACTCGGTCAACATGGCCGAGGAGGTCGAGGAGCCGCAGTCGACCTTCCCCCGGGCGCTCTTCCTCGGCCTCGCGATCACCGGCGTCGTCTACCTCGCCGTGGCGTTGGTGGCGACCCTGCTCGTGCCGACCGACGAGCTGGCCGGCTCGACCGGGCCGCTGCTCGAGGTCGTGCGTGCGGGCGGGATCGACGTGCCGGCCAAGGCGTTCGCGGCGATCGCACTGGTCGCGGTCACCAACACCGCGCTGCTCAACATGCTCATGGCCTCCCGCGTGGTCTACGGGATGGCGAACGAGGGAATCGTCCCGCGGGCCCTCGCCACCGTGCACTCCACGCGGCACACGCCGTGGCTCGCGATCTCGGCGACGACCGCGGTGGCGCTCGTGCTGGTGGCGACCGGCGACCTGGCCGGGCTCGCGGACACCACCGTCCTGCTCCTGCTGCTCGTCTTCGCCGCCGTCAACGTCAGCGTGCTCGTGCTGCGCCGCGAGACGGTCGGGCACCGGCACTTCCGGGCCCCGACCTGGGCACCGGCGGTCGGCGCGGTCGCGAGCCTGGTGCTCGCGTCCCCGGTGACCGGCCGCGACGCCGACGTGTACGTCCGGGCGGGCGTCCTGCTGGCCGCCGGCGTCGTGCTCTGGCTGGTCAACCGGCTCGCCGTGCGCCGTGCGGACTCGGGGGTGTTGTCCGGATCGTGATGCTTCCCACCGTCCCGGCACCGGCGCGTACGGTGCGCTCCGCGCGGTGGATTGCCGATACTTCCCTTACGGACCGGTGTGCCGTGCGCCCGTAGGCACCCGTAGGGGAGGCTCGTGAAGCTCGTACGACGGCTGGTCGCCGCCGCCGCAACTGTCGCGCTCGGCGCGCCGCTCCTCGCCGGGCCTCCGGCCGGGGCGGCGACGGCGCTCCCCTCGGTCGACACGAACGCAGCGGCGGCGCAGTGCGCGCTGTCGTTCGGCCTGCCGACCAGGTCCGACGCCGAACGGGCGGCCCGGCTCATGGCCGGGCGGGCCGTGGTCGGCGGCTACGGCTGGTTCCCGCTGGCCAAGAACGTGTCCTGGCGGCCCTACTCGACGCTGGACAGCAGCGGCAAGGGCCACATGCACTCGCTGGACTACCTGCTGCCGCTGCTGCGGGAAGGGGCCCGCACCGGCAACGGCGCGATGGTCAACCGCTTCTACGGGGTCCTGCAGGACTGGGTGAAGGACAACGGCCCGGGCGCGTCCAGCCGCCGCTACGCCTGGGGGCCGCCGATCTACGAGGGGTACCGGGCGCTGGTCCTGACCTGCGCCGCCGCCGGGCCGAAGGGCCGGCAGGCCTGGCTGCGCAAGGCCCTCGCCCAGCACGGGGCCATGCTGGCCGACTCCCGCCGCTACGAGGGCGTCAACAACGCCTCCCTGCACCAGTCCATGGGCCTCTACGCCATCGGCGTCACGACCGGCCGTGAGGACTGGAAGCGCACCGCGGTCAACCGCATGAGCACGCTGGGCACCCGGCTGATCTTCGCCGACGGCTCGGACAACGAGGGGGCCCCGGCGTACGGCGTGGCCAACTACCGCTGGTTCGGGGAGGCGCGCACCCGGCTCGAGCGGGGCGGGACCCCGCTGCCGTCCTCCCTGGACCGGGTGGCGAAGGTGCCCGAGTTCGTCACGATGGCCACCCGTCCCGACGGCCGCCTCGAGGCGCTCGGCGACACCAGCCCGAACACGCTGCAGTCCGCGGTGTGGGACGGGACGGCGGCCGAGTTCGCTCGGACGCAGGGCGCGTCGGGGCCGAGGCCGGCGTCGACCTTCGCGGCGTACTCCGGCGGCTACGTGTTCGGGCGCTCCGGCTGGGGCGAGTCGCGAGCCTTCGCCGACGAGACGTTCTACAGCGTCCGCGCCGGGCGCAAGAGCGGCATCCCGCACGCCCACGACGACGTCACGTCGGTGACGCTCTACTCGCAGGGCTCCCCGCTCCTGCTCGACCCGGGCCAGTGGCGCTACCAGTACGGCTCGATGCGGGACCACATCCTGAGCCACGCCTCGCACAACGTGGTCGTGGTGGACGGCGCGGCCCGGGTCCACCAGGGCGCGCCGCAGGTGCGGGCGTCGTCCGCCGGAGGCGTCGACCTCGTGACCGTGACCGACCGCGGCTACCGCGGCGTGACGATCACCCGCACCCTGGCGTACGACCGGGCCGAGGACGCGCTGGTCGTCTGGGACCGGCTCAGCTCCACCCAGCCGGTGCGGGCTTCCCAGCAGTGGCTGCTGGGGCGGGACAGGGCCGTCCGGCTCACCTCCGACGTGGCGCACACCACCGGGCCGGGCGCGAACGTCTCGCTGCTGTTCACCTCCGGCGGCGCGCCCATGGACGTCGTCAAGGGCTCCACCAGCCCGCGGCGGGGGTGGAACAGCATGGCGTACGGCGAGCTGGGCGCCGCCCCCTCGCTGCGCGCCTCGCAGACGGGCACCGAGCTGTCGTGGCTCACCGTCATCGCGCCGCGCAAGGCCGGGGCGGGCGCCGGCACGGTGTCGGCGACGGCCAGCGTGAGCGGCGCCGGGGCCTCGGTCGCGCTCACCACCCCGTCCGGCTCGGCCCAGGTCACCCTCGGCCCGGACGGCGCCCGGCGCAGCGCCGTCGTGCCCTTCACCCCCGCCCTGCTCGCCGCCGACGGCATCGTGCGCAAGGGGCGGACGGCGGCCTTCCGAGCCACCGGCCTGCCGCCGAAGACCCCGGTCACGCTCGAGGCGCTGCCGGTGGACGGGAGCGCGGGCTGGTCCACGGTGGCGCAGGTCAAGTCCACTGCTGCGGGCACGGGCCAGTTCACCGTCCCGGCCTCCTACTCCGCGCAGTACCGCGCGCTCACCGAGTTCGGGGCCTCCGGCTCGCAGACGGTGATCGCAGCGGTGCCCCCGGCCCCGCCCGCGGTGCGCGTCTCCTCCGAGGGGCCCGGCCTCGTCAGGGTCAGCTGGGACGCGCCCACGGACACCGGCGGCGCGCCGATCACCGGGTACGCGGTCAGCTTCGCCGGGCAGAGCCGGCGCGTCGCGGCCGACGCCCGCTCCGTCGTCTTCTCCGAGACCGTCCCCGGCCGCCGCGGCGCGGCCGTGCGCGCGTCCAACGAGGTGGCCACCTCCCCGGTCGGGCGCGCGGCACTGGACGTGCCGGCATACCCGTCGGTCTCGGCGCCCCGCTCCGTCGTGGAGGGGACGAGGGCCACCGTCACCGTGCGCGGGCTCGTCCCGGGCGGCGCGGGGACGGTGACGGTCACCCCGCTGGCCGGCGGCCGGCCGACGACGTACGCGGTCCGCGGCGGCAGGCTCGGCGCCGCCACGGTCAAGGTCGTGGTGCCCAGTGACGTGTCCTTCGTCGCGAGCGTGGGGGAGGTGCTGTCGGTGCCGGTCAGGATCCGGGTGACCGCGAAGCCGACGCCGAAGCCCTCCCCGAAGCCGACGCCCCGGCCCGCGAGCCGCCGCTGACGCCTCCCGCGGGCCGGCCCTCGCTAGGGTCGGCCCGTGGGCGAGCCGATCTACGTCGAGACGCGCGTGCGGTGCTCGGCCGAGCGGCTGTGGTGGCTGACCCAGGACCCGGTGCTGCATCCCCGGTGGGACCTGCGGTTCAGCTCCATCGAGCCGGAAGCGGCCGACCCGGCAGGTCGACGGCAGTTCACGTACGCGCTCGACCTGCCCGCGCCCCGGCTCGCCCTCCTGCGGCTGCACGGCACCGGCGTGTCGGTCGGGGAGCGCCGCGACGCGGCGGGGCACGGAACCTCGGCGCTGCGCTTCCGGCCGGCCGACGCGCTGTCACCGCTGGGCAGCGGCTCGGGCTACTGGCGCTACGTGCCGGTCGAGGGCGGGACGCGCTTCCTCACCGGCTACGACTACACGCCCGGCTGGGGGCGGCTCGGGCCGCTGCTCGACCCGTGGCTGGTACGCCCCGCCGTCGGCTGGGCGACCGCCTGGAGCTTCGACCGGCTCCGGCTGTGGGCCGACGAGGGCGTCGACCCCGGCACCGCGCGCAACCGGGCGCTCGGCTCAGTGGCGTTGCGCGGGGCCGCCGTGGGGACGGCGGCCCGGCTGCTGCGCGCCGGGCCGGGGCCGGTCCGGCGGGGGGCGGCTGCCGTGCTGCTCGCCGTGGCGGCGTTCGCCCCGACCGGCCGCTTGGTCCCCTCGGCGCGCCGCTGCCTGCGCCGCCCACCGGGCATGCGGGCGGCGCGGCCGCCCGCCTCGGCCGCGACGCTGCCCGAGCCCGTCCCGCCGTCGACACCTGGGAGCCGACCGTGAGCTCTGTCGTCCTGTCCGCACTCGGCAGCGAGGCCGAGCGGCTGCACCCGATGCTGCGCAGACGCTTCGGCGTGTCGACCGAGGCGGGCTACTCGTGCGTGGGCCGCGGCGTGATGGACCGCGTCTGGCACGGCCCGTGGTGGACGCTGCCGTTCCTGTGGCTGGGCTCGTGGCGCAACATCCTCGTGCTCGGCACGGGGACCCACGTCCCGTTCACCGTCGACAGCTACGCCTACGTCGACTCCTACGGGCGCGAGACCGTCACCGTCGTGCGCACCTTCGAGATGCGCCCGGGGCGGCGGCGCCGCTTCGACGCCACCCTCGTCGCCGACGGCCCCGGCCGCGTGCTCGACTACCTCGGCACCCACCAGCACCTCGCCGTCGACCTGACCCCGTCGGTCCTTCCCGACGGCAGCCTGCAGGTCGTGTCCGGCGACCAGCGGTTCTACGAGGGGCCGATCGGCTTCCGTTTCCCGCTGCTGCTGTCCGGCACGGCCGTCCTGCGGGAGAGCTACGACGACGAGCGGCAGTGCTTCACGATCGACGTCCGGGTCACGAACCGCCGCCTCGGCCCGCTCTTCGGCTACTCGGGGACGTTCACCTGCGAGTTCCCGCGGGTGGTGGGGGACGCGGTGCCGGCCGCGGTACGCCCGCTGCGGGAGGAGTCGCGGCGCTGATCGATGCGGCGCCGAGGCCGACCGGCAGGGCCTGGGGGCTGCTCTCGCGGCCGGGCCGCCCCGGAGCCCCCTCGCTCGTCACGGGCCGTGGCACGCCGACGTGGCGACGCCACGACCCGTGATCAGCACGGGTACGAGGTGTGCCCTCAGACGCCGACCGGCTCCGGGAACGCCGCGTCGGCCAGGCGCAGGACCTGGCCCGCCCCGGGCCCGGCGAGGGAGAGCGCGGCGACGTACAGCGCGCCGTCGCGGTACGCGAGACCGGTCGGGAACGGCACGGCGACGCTGGTGCGGGACCCGTCCGGCGAGATGCGGGTCACGGCGCCGGGAGGGCCGGCCTGCTGCGGTGCGAGGGCCTGCGAGGCGTACACCGTGCCGTCGTTCCCGACCGCGACGCCCGTGAGGTTGCTGAGGCCGGTGACCGTCCCGATCACCGTGCCGGCCGGGGTCAGGTGGTAGAGCACGGCCGAGCCGCTGGCCTCGCCGCCGAAGGTCGAGACCCAGTACGTCCCGTCCGGCGCCTTCGCGATGCCGGTCGGCACCGGGTCGCAGCCGAAGGTGCCCGGCGTGTTCTGCGGGAGCGTCGCGCAGCTGCCGGTCGTGATGACCGGGGGCACGAACCAGGCGCGCGTGCGGCCGGTACGCCGGTCGACCTGGACGATGTCGTTGCCGCCCCCGTCGGCCACGAGCAGGCGCGAGGTGTCCGCGAGCACGTAGTACGGGTTGGAGACCGAGTCGACCGGCCGCCCGTCCGGGCCGAAGTGCAGCTGGCCGTCGGGGTTGTTCGCCAGCTCGAACGCGCGCAGGTCCGACAGCTGCTCGGCCTGCCCGCCCTTGGCCGAGAGCAGGTCCTGTCCGGTGGTCGAGCCGATGTCCGGCTCCCCGGTCGGCAGCGAGGCCTGCCCCTGGGTCACGAACAGCTCGCTGCCTCTGGCGTCCACCCCCTGTGCGACATGGATGCCGCTGAGGAGTGTCGTGCGCCTGCCGCTGCGCACGTCGACCTCGGTGACGCGCCCGGCGTCCGACTCGGCCACCACGAGCTTCTTGTCGCTGGTGAACGAGATCTGCCGCGGCCCGCTCAGCCCGCTCGCGACGACGGTGACCGGCCCGTCGGCCGCGCGGGCGGGGACGGCGAGGGCCCCCGTCGAGGTGAGCAGCCCCACGCAGAGGGCCGTGGGCAGGACGTGGCGCCGCAGCGCCTGCTGGGAAAGCCGCATGATCGCGATTCCTCTCGTCGAGGTGCAGCGGTCGCTGCACCGAGGAGAAGGTCGCGCGGGCCGCTTGAGAGCGGCTTGAGCAGCACTAGCGGGCGGCTCGCGGCGGCCTGGAGCCCGGTGAGCCGGGGCTCGGCGGTCGTCACCGCCCGTGGGACGTCCGTCGAGCCCGCCCGGTCCCCCGTGCGGGCGCGTGGAGGTGACCCGCGCCCGCGGGCACCGGGCTACTCCGATGCCCCCAACGGCGGCCCGGCGACGGCGACGACCGGCTCGGGCAGCGGGACGCCGGAGCCGTCGCGCTTGCCGTTGGCCTCGGGCAGCTCGACGGGCATGCCGGTCTCGGCCGACGCCCGCGCCGGCGTGGCGCCCACCCAGGCCAGCACGAGGGCGTCCTCGCCGCGCAGGAACCGGTGCGCGCGGACGCCTCCGGTGGCGCGGCCCTTGCCGGGGTACTCGGCGAACGGCGCCACCTTGACCGAGGACCCGCCGGTGCCGGGCAGCGCGCCCGAGGAGCCCGCGACCGTCACGACGACCGCGTCGGCCCCGGCCGCGACGGCCCCGAAGAAGACCACGCGGGCCTTGGCGTCCAGCCGGATGCCGGCGATGCCGCCGCCGGCGCGGCCCTGGGGGCGTACGGCCGCGGCGTCGAAGCGCAGCAGCTGGGCGTCGGAGGTCACGAACACCACCTCCTCGGAGCCGGTGACGAGCTCGACCGCGCCGACGACCGTGTCGCCGTCCTCGAGCCGGATCACCGGGAAGGAGTCCTGGGTCGCGGGGTACTCGGGCACGACCCGCTTGACCACGCCCCGCGCGGTGCCGAGCGCGAGGCCCTGCGACTCCGGCGACAGCGTGCAGAGCGCGAGCACCCGCTCGTGCGGCTCCAGCGCGAGCAGCTCGGACACGGGCACCCCGCCCGACAGCGCGGGCGGCCCGGCCGTCGGGGGAAGCGCGGGCAGGTCGAGCACCGGCAGCTTGACCAGCCGCCCGGCCGACGTGACCGCCCCGATCTCGGCGCGTGCGGTGGAGCGCACCGCGGACACGATCGCGTCGTGCCGCGCCCGCTCGCCCTCGGCGGGCAGCGGCTCCGCCAACGTCGTCCGCGCCAGCAGCCCGGTGCTCGACAGCAGCACGAAGCACGGGTCGTCGGCCACCTCGAGCGGGACCGCCTTGGTCGTCGGCACGCCTGAGGACTCCAGGAGCACGGTCCGGCGCGGCGTGCCGTGCGCCTTCGCGACGTCGGCCAGCTCGGAGGAGACGACCTTGCGCAGCTTGCGCTCGTCGTTGAGGATCTCGTCGAGCGCCGCGATGTCCGCCGTCAGCTCGTCGCGCTCCTGCTCCAGCTCGAGCCGGGAGAAGCGGGTCAGCCGGCGCAGCGGCATGTCGAGGATGTAGTTGGCCTGCACCTCGGACAGGTCGAACACCTGCATGAGGCGCGAGCGCGCCTGGCCGGTGTCGTCGGAGGACCGCACGATCGCGATGACCTCGTCGATGTCGACGATCGCGACGAGCATGCCCTCGACCAGGTGCAGCCGCTCGGCCTTCTTGCGCCGGCGGAACTCCGACCGGCGCCGCACGACGACGAGCCGGTGGTCGATGTAGACCTGCAGCAGGTCCTTGAGCCCCAGCGTGCGGGGCTGGCCGTCGACGAGGGCGACCGCGTTGACGCCGAACGACTCCTCCATCGGCGTCAGCTTGTAGAGCTGCTCGAGGACCGCCTCGGGGACGAAGCCGTTCTTGATCTCGATGACCAGCCGGGTTGGGCTGTTGGCGTCCGCGTAGTCCTTGATGTCCGCGATGCCCTGCAGCTTCTTGGCGGTGACGAGGTCCTTGACCTTCTCGATGATCCGCTCGGCGCCGACGCCCCACGGCAGCTCCGTGGCGACGACGGCCTTGCGCCGGGCCGTGACGTTCTCGATCGAGACGGTGGCCCGGGTGCGGAACGACCCGCGCCCGGTCTCGTACGCCTCGCGGATGCCCTCCAGCCCCACGATCCGGCCGCCGGTCGGCAGGTCCGGGCCCGGCACGAAGCGCATGAGGTCGTCAAGGGTCGCGCCCGGGTGCGCGAGCAGGTGGCGCGCTGCGGCGATGACCTCGGTGAGGTTGTGCGGCGCCATGTTGGTCGCCATGCCGACCGCGATGCCGGACGAGCCGTTGACCAGCAGGTTGGGGAACGCCGCGGGCAGGACGAGCGGCTCCTGCTCCTGGCCGTCGTAGTTCGGCCCGAAGTCGACGGTGTCCTCGTCGATGCCGTCGGTCAGCAGCGTGGCGGCCAGCGAGGGCCGGCACTCGGTGTAGCGCATGGCGGCCGGGCCGGCGTCGGGGGAGCCGAAGTTGCCGTGCCCGTCGATCGGTGGCAGCCGCATCGAGAACGGCTGCGCCATGCGCACGAGCGCGTCGTAGATCGCGCTGTCACCGTGCGGGTGCAGCTTGCCCATGACCTCGCCCACGACGCGCGCGGACTTCACGTGCCCGCGGTCCGGGCGCAGGCCCATCTCGCGCATCGAGTAGAGGATGCGCCGGTGGACCGGCTTGAGGCCGTCGCGCGCGTCGGGCAGCGCCCGGCTGTAGATGACGCTGTAGGCGTACTCCAGAAACGAGCCCTGCATCTCCTCGGCGACGTCGATGTCGAGGATCCGCTCCGGGACGTCGTCCGCCGGCGGTGGGGGTGTACGGGTACCACGGGCCATGCGCGCCAAGCTCTCCTTCGCTGGATACGGCCTCATTCTCCCAGCCCGACGCTCGGTAGCGTTGTCGTCGCCGTCCAGGCGTGTGTCGCGGTGGGGGCGGGCCGAGGAGAAGGGGTCAGGGGGAGCGGTGGAGCCGTCCGGTACGGAGGCGCCCTACCCGTCGCAGTGGGAGGCCGACGTCCTGCTCAAGGACGGCGGTACGGCCCATCTGCGCCCGATCCGTCCCGATGACGCCGACCGGCTGCACGCGTTCCACAACGCCCAGTCCGAGGAGTCGGTCTACTTCCGGTTCTTCGCCGCGTACCCCCGGCTGTCCGACCGCGACGTGCACCGGTTCACCCACGTGGACCACGTCGACCGGGTCGCGCTCGTCGCCACGATCGGCGACGACATCGTGGGGGTCGTCCGCTACGACCGGATCGACGGCACCGAGGCGGAGGTCGCGTTCAACATCTCCGACGCCCACCAGGGGCGGGGCCTCGGCAGCGTGCTGCTCGAGCACATCGCCGCCGCCGCCCGCGAGCGGGGCGTCGAGCGCTTCGTCGCGGAGGTGCTCCCGGCCAACGCGCGGATGATCGCGGTGTTCGAGGAGGCGGGCTACACGGTCCGGCGCGACTACGACGACGGCATCGTGTCGGTGGAGTTCGGGCTGGCGCCCACCTCGTCGTCCCTGCAGGTCGCCCGGGCGCGCGAGCACCGCGCCGAGGCGCGCTCGATCGAGCGGCTGCTGCGACCCACGGGCGTGGCCGTGATCGGGGCCAGCCGGGCGTACCGCACGGTCGGGCGCACCGTGCTGCGCAACCTCGAGGCGGCGGGCTACTCCGGCGAGGTGTACGTCGTCAACCCCGGGGCGGACGAGGTCGCCGGCCACCAGGCCTACCCCTCGGTCGTGGACGTGCCGGGGCAGGTCGACCTGGCGATCGTCGCGGTCCCGGCCGAGGCCGTGAACCGGGTGGTGCTCGACTGCGCGGCCAAGGGCGTCGTGGGGCTGATCGTGCTCAGCGTGGGCTTCGCCGAGAAGGACACCGAGGAGGGGCGCGAGCGCCAGCGCGAGCTCGTGCGGCTCGCCCGGGCCAACGGCATGCGGGTCATCGGGCCCGGCTCGTTCGGCGTCGTCAACACCGACCCGCTCGTCCGGCTCAACGCCTCGCTGGCCCCCGTGCCGCCGTCGACCGGCCGGATCGGCATGTTCAGCCAGTCCGGCGCCCTCGGCGTCGCGATCCTCGACGGCGCCGCCGCCCGCGGCCTGGGGATGTCCACCTTCGTCTCGGCCGGCAACCGGGCCGACGTGTCCGGCAACGACCTGCTGCAGTACTGGCAGGAGGACCCCGCCACCGCCGCGGTCCTGCTCTACATGGAGTCGATCGGCAACCCGCGCAAGTTCACCCGGCTCGCCCGCCGGGTCGCCCGGCGCAAGCCGCTCGTCGCGCTGCGCACCGGGCAGTCCTCCCAGGGCGTCCCGGTCGGCCATACCCTGCGCGAGAGCCGGCTGCCCCGCGAGGCGGTCAGCGCGCTCTTCCGGCAGGCCGGCGTCATCCGGGTCGACACCCTGGGCCAGCTCTTCGACGTCGGCCAGCTGGTCGCCACCCAGCCGCTGCCGTCCGGGGACCGGGTCGCGGTCGTCGGCAACTCCGACGCGCTCAACCTGCTGGCGGTCGACGCGCTGCAGTCCTGGCGCATGACGCTCGCGGGCCGTCCCCGGTCCGTACGCCCCGAGGCCACCGGCGAGGAGTTCGCCTCCGCGCTGTCCGGCGTCTTCGCCGACCCCGAGGTCGACAGCGTCGTCGCGGTCTTCATCCCGCCGCTCGTGACCCCCGGCCAGGACGTGGCCAAGGTGCTCGGCGAGCTGGCCCAGGCGTCCGGCAAGACGGTCGTGTCGACCTTCCTCGGCATCCGCGGCGTTCCCGAGCAGCTGCGCGCCATCCCCGACGGCACCATGCCCCCGCGCGGGTCCGTGCCCTCGTACCCGACCCCGGAGGAGGCCGTCCGCGCGCTCGTCGCCGCCTCCCGGTACGCCGCCTGGCGCCGCCGCCCGCACGGCACGGTGCCGGACCTGCCGCACCGCGACCCCGAGGCCGCCCGGGCGCTCGTCGAGGACCGGCTCGCCGGCCAGCCCGAGGACGCCCCGCCGTTGCGGCTGTCCTACGCCGACGCCGAGGAGCTGCTCCGGGCGTACGGGGTGGAGGTGGAGCCCTCGGTCTTCGTGACCACCGTCGGCGAGGCCGTGACCGCCGCGCGTGACCTGGGCTACCCGGTCGTCCTCAAGACCGCGGTCCCCGGGCTGCGCAACCGGCCCGACCTCAGCGACGTCCGGCTCGACCTGGGTGACGCCACCGCGCTCGTCCGGGCCTGGACCGAGCTGCGGCTCACGCTCGGGGAGGAGGCCGTCCGCGACGCGATGGTGCAGCGGATGGCCCCGACCGGCGTCCCGGTCGTGATCACCGCGCTGGAGGACGCGCTGTTCGGCCCGGTCGTCAGCTTCGGCGTCGGCGGGGTGGCCACCGAGGTGCTGGGAGACCGGACGTACCGCTTCCCGCCGGTCACCGACGTCGACGTCGCCGACATGGTCCGCTCGATCCGGGCCTTCCCGCTGCTGGCCGGCTACAAGGGCGCCGACCCGGTCGACCTCGGCGCGATCGAGGAGCTGCTGCTGCGGGTGGCGCGGCTGATCGACGACGTCCCCGAGGTCCACGAGCTGGTTCTGGACCCGGTGCTGGCCGGGCCGACCGGGCTGACGGTCATCCGCGCGGCCGTGTGGGTCTCCCGGCCCAGCGGGCGCGAGGACGCCGGCCCCCGCCGGCTGGAGTAGCGACGGCCGGACGGGGGCCCGCGACCGGGCTGTGCAGGACGCGCGGGCGGGGCGGTGCGAGGATGAGCGTCATGGCGGACACCCGGTCCCTGGAGGGCCTGCGCGAGCGCATCGAGCGCGCCGGCTACTACCCCGACCTCGTGGCCGAGGCGGTCGAGACGTCGCTCGCGGGCGAGCCGATCGAGAGCTACCTCGTGCACCAGGAGACGACGTTCGACGGCGAGGAGGTACGCCGCCACGTCACGGTCCTCGTGCTCACCCCGACCCGGCTGCTCGTGGGCCACACCGACGACGCCACCGAGCCCGGCGGCGGCGCCCCCGTCGCCACGACGTCCACCGAGGCCGTGCCCGTCTCCTCCGTGCGCAGCGTCGTGGTCACCCGCGTCGTGCCCGACCCGGCCCGGCACGTGCCCGGCACCCCTCCCCAGGAGGTCACGCTGACCGTCGGGTGGGGCGCGGTGAGCCGGATCGACCTCGAGCCCGCGTCCTGCTCGGACCCGGACTGCGAGGCCGACCACGGCTACACCGGCACCTCGACCGCCGACGACCTGCCGCTGCGGGTGAGCGGCACGGCCGACGGCCCCGACGCCGTCGCCCAGGCGCTCGAGTTCGCCCGCGCGCTGTCGGCCGCGACCGCGGCCGCGGTGCGGCGCTGACGCCCGCGGTGACGTCCTCCGGGCCGGCCGGGGCACCGGCCCCCGGCCCCGGCTTCCCGCCTGCCCCGCCGTACGGCGCCGGCACGCTGTCCGACGTCCTGCCGTCGGTGCTCGCGGGGCTGGGCGTCCCCGGTGAGCACGACGCGCTCGGCCTCGGGCCGGTGCAGCGCGCCTGCGTGCTCCTCGTGGACGGGCTGGGCGACGAGCTGCTGGCCGGGGCATCCCGTCACGCGCCGTTCCTCAGCGCGCTGCGCGAGCAGGGCCGCACCCTGCACGCCGGGTTCCCCTCGACGACCGCGACGAGCGTCTCGTCGCTGGGGACCGGGCTGCCGCCCGGCGGCCACGGCCTGGTGGGCCTGCACGTCGCGATCCCCGACGCCGCGCGCGCGGGCGGCCGGCGGCTGCTCAGCCTGCTGCGCTGGCGCGACGAGGCCGACCCGCGGGCCTGGCAGCCGTCGCCGACGGCGTTCGAGCGCGCCGCCCGGAACGGGGTCGAGTGCTCGGTCGTGGTGTCCCGTACCTTCGCGGGCACCGGGCTGACGGAGGCCGCGCTGCGCGGGGCCCGGCTGCGCGCGGCGGAGACGGCGGGGGAGCGGGTCGTGGCGGCGGCAGCGGCGCTGGGGGCGGGCGAGCGCTCGCTGGTGTACGCGTACTACGGGGACCTCGACGCGACCGGGCACGCGGCCGGGGCGGCCTCCGAGGCCTGGCGGCTGCAGCTCGAGCACGTCGACCGCTTCGCCGAGCAGCTCGCGCAGCGGCTCCCGGCGGGCACCACCCTGCTCGTCACGGCCGACCACGGGATGGTGGACGTCGACCGCTCGCGCAGCGTCGACGTCGACGCGACGCCCGAGCTGCGGGACGGGGTCGCGCTGCTCGGGGGCGAGGCACGCGCCCGCCACGTCTACACCGAGCCCGGGGCGGCGTCGGACGTGTGCGCCGCCTGGTCCGAGCTCCTCGGGGACTCCGCCTGGGTGCTGACCGGCGAGGAGGCGGTCGCCCGTGGCTGGTTCGGCACGGTCGAGCCGCGGGTCCGCCCGCTCATCGGCGACGTGATCGCAGCAGCGAAGGGATCTTCGGCGATTCTGGCTTCGCAGCAGGATCCGATCGAGGCCCGGCTGGTCGGCCTGCACGGGTCGCTCACGCCCGCGGAGCAGAGCGTGCCCCTCCTCACCGTGCAGGGCGGGTGACCGGCAGTGCCAGAGCTCGTCTTCTTCACCGGCACGATGGACTGCGGCAAGTCCACCCTGGCCATGCAGATCGACCACAACCACCGGGCCCGTGGGCGGGCCGGGCGGGTGTTCACCTCCCACGACCGGGCGGGCGAGGGCAAGCTGTCCAGCCGGCTCGGGCTCAGCGTCGAGGCGACCGAGGTGACGCCTGACCTGGACTTCAGACGCCTGCTGGTGCAGGAGCTGTCCGGCGGCGCCCGCATCGACTACCTCATCTGCGACGAGGCCATGTTCTACTCCGGCGAGCAGGTCGAGCAGCTCGCCCGGGTCGTCGACGACCTCGCCCTCGACGTCTTCGCCTTCGGGCTCATGACCGACTTCCGGACGCGGCTCTTCCCGGGCTCCCAGCGGCTGCTCGAGCTCGCCGACCGGGTCGAGACCCTGCAGGTCGAGGCGCTCTGCTGGTGCGGCCGACGGGCGACGCACAATGCACGAACCGTGGGTGGGGTGATGGTCGTCGAGGGCGAGCAGGTCGTCGTGGGGGACACCGCGGTCCCCCCGACCGAGGCGGTGCCGGTCGTCGGCTACGAGGTGCTCTGCCGCCGCCACCACCTGCGCGGCATCACCGCGGCACGCGGCGGCGCGGCCGTGCTCTCGCCCGAGCCCCTCCCGTTCGCGTCCGCCCAGCCGGCGGGCAGGCAGGGATGACCGCCGACGGCCCCGGCGCGCTGGCCGAGACCCCGCTGACCCTCGAGGAGATCATCGACCGGGTCGCGCTCGGTGACGAGGCGGCGTTCGCCCGGCTGTACGACGCGGTCGCCCCCCGGGTCCTGGCCGTGACGACGCGCGTGCTGCGGGACGCGGCGCAGGCCGAGGAGATCGCGCAGGAGGCCCTGCTCGACGTCTGGCGCCACGCCCCGCGATACGACGCCACCCGCGGCGGGGTGCTCTCCTGGGTGCTCACCATCGCCCACCGCCGCGCCGTCGACCGGGTCCGCAGCGAGCAGGCGGCCGGCGAGCGCGAGGAGCGCGCCGGCGTACGCGACGCGATGACCCCGCACGACGAGGTCGCCGAGCAGGTCGAGACCCGGCTCGAGCACGCCGCGGTCCGCGACTGCCTCGGCTCGCTCACCGAGCTGCAGAACGAGGCCATCCAGCTGGCCTACTGGAAGGGCTACACCTACCGCCAGGTGGCCGAGGTCCTCGCGGCCCCGCTGGGAACGATCAAAGCCCGAATGAGGGACGGACTGATCCGGTTGCGCGACTGCCTCGAATCCAAGGTGTGACCGTGGCCGAAGACCAGCACAGCCTCGTCGGCGCCGCCGCGCTCGACGCGCTCGAGCCCGGCGAGCGCGCCGCGTTCGAAGCACATCTGCGCACGTGCGACGACTGCCGCCGCGAGCTGGCGTCACTGCAGGCGACGCTCGGGCAGCTCGCGCTGACGGCCGGCTCCGTGCCGCCGCCCGGCCGGCTGCGCGACGAGGTGCTCGCCCGCGTCGCCCGCACGCGGCAGCAGCCACCGGTCGTCACCCCGCTGCGGCGCAGCCGCCGAGCCGTGCAGTGGCTCGCGGCTGCGGCGGCGGCGGTGGTCTTCGTCGCGCTCGGCACCACGGTCGTGGTGCAACAGCAGCGGATCTCCGACCGGGACCAGCAGATCTCCGCGCAGGAGCGGCGGGCCGAGCAGGCCGCCGCCCTGCTGCGCGCCACCCCCGAGGTGGTCGCGCTGCCCGCCGGGGGAGAGCTCGCGTACGCCACCGCGGCCGGGGCCGCGCTCGTGGAGATCCGCGATACCGCCTCGCCCGGCGCGGGGCGCCAGTGGGAGCTCTGGGTCGTGCCCGACGGCGGCGTGCCCCGCCCGTCCGGGCTGGTCGAGGGGACCGACGGCCGCTTCGTCCTGACCGACATCGAGGACGCGGTCGCCATCGCGGTGTCCAACGAGCCGGCCGGCGGGTCGCAGCAGCCGACGACGACGCCGTTCGTGGTGGAGCTGTAGCGGCCGCTGGCCGACACCTACTGGCGGGCCGCGCTAGCCCGCCCCGGGAACGGGGCTCCGGGCCGGCCGCCCCCGTCCGCCGCCACGAGGCCCCGGCGGAGCCAGCGCTGGCCCGCCCTCCGTGGGGCGGGCCAGCGCGACCGCTGAGCACCGGCCGGGGCGCATCGGCCTCCTCGTCAGTAGCGGAAGCGCGCGACCAGCGTCGCCAGCTCCTCGGACATCCGGCCGAGCTGCGCGACCGCCTCCCGGGCCTCGACGACGCCCTCGGTCGTGACCTGCGCCGCCGCCGCCACCCCCGCGATGTTGCGCGCGATCTCGTCAGCGCCACCGCTGGCCTCGGAGACGCTGCGGTTCATCTCCCCGGTCGTGGCCGTCTGCTCCTCCACCGCGGAGGCGATCGTCGTCTGGAAGCTGTTGATCGAGCCGATGACGGCGCTGATCTCCCGGATCGCGGACACGGCGCCGGCGGTGTCGGCCTGGATCGCCTCCACCCGGCGGGCGATGTCCTCCGTCGCCCGCGCGGTCTCCTGGGCGAGCTCCTTGACCTCGCCCGCGACCACCGCGAACCCCTTGCCGGCCTCACCCGCGCGAGCCGCCTCGATCGTCGCGTTCAGCGCGAGCAGGTTCGTCTGCTCGGCGATGCCGGTAATCACCTTGATCACCGCTCCGACCTCCTGCGATGACGCCCCCAGCCGCGCCACCGTCCCACTGGTCGCCTCGGCGGTCCCGACCGCCTGCGCAGCGACGTGCGCGGCCGCGTTGGCGCTCTGGGCGATCTCGCCGATGGAGGCGCCCATCTCCTCCGAGCCGGTCGCGACGGAGCGGATGTTCTGCGACACCTGCTCGGACGCGGCGGCGACCTGGCCGGCCTGGGTGGCCGACTCGTCGGCCGACGCAGCGATGCGAGCCGCAGTGCCCGCGATGCCCTCGGCCGCCCGCGACAGGGTCTGGGCGCGCTCGGCGACGGTCGAGATCGTCGACGCCATCTGCGCGACGAAGGTGTTGAACCAGCGGGCGGACGAGGCGATCTCGTCCCCGCCGCTGTCGTCGAGCCGCGCTGTGAGGTCGCCGTCGCCCTCGGCGATGTCGCGGAGCCGGCCCTCGAGCGCCCGGAGCGGGCGGGTGATGGACCGGGAGATGGCGAACGCCGCGGCCAGCAGGACGACCAGCCCGAGCAGCGAGGCGAGCAACGTGCCCCGGCGGATGCCGGTCACGGCCGACGTCAGCTCGCCGTTGTCGCGCTGCACCTGCTGCTCGAGCGCGGCGGCGGCCTGCTCCAGCGCCGCGTCACTGGCGTCGTTAGCGGCCTCCAGCTCGCCGTAGTCCGCTCCCGACGAGGCCGCCGAGGTCACGAACGCGTCGAGCCGCTGAGCGTAGTCACGAGCAGCGGCCTGCACCGCACGGGCTTGCTCGCCCGCCGCGCCGCTGAGGCGCAGCGCCACGAGCTGCCCGGCCAGCTGCGCGGCGAGGTCCGCGTCCTCCTGCAGGTCCGCCCGGGCGTCGGCCGGGTCGTCGAGCAGCGTGGCCTTGTAGGCGTCGACCTTCATCTCGCTGGCGCGCGTGTCGAGCCGGAGGGCGAGCTCCCGCGCGACGGTCGTCGCATGCAGCCGCTCCTTGGCGTCCTGCACCTGGGCGGAGCCGGCCAGAGCGACGGCGCCCACGGCGGCCGTGGCGGTGAGGCCGGCTGTCGCGAGCAGGGTCAGCCGCCGGGCGACGGTGAACGTGGGACGTGGCATGTCGGTCCTTCCTCAACGGTGCTGGGACGAGGACGGAACTCGTCCCGCGCGGGAAGGGGAATCGACGGTTCGCCAGATCAACTAATCCCTCGGCGGGCAGTTCACCCGCTCGGCGCAGCGCGGGCCGTCCCCGCCCGGGAAGGCCGGACCGTCGGCGGCTCCACCCTCGGGGGCTTGCCGCCGGCCGGGCTGGACGGAGCCTCGGTTCCCGGCCGTCCCGCCTGCCCGGCCCGGCCCGGTGATCACGGGCAGCTCGGTGGCCCCCCTGCGTGTCGCGCTGATTTGCCCATGATCACCTCGCGCGCCAGGGAGGCAGGCAGGCAGGCAGCTGGCGGGCCATGGGCGCGCTCTCGGGCGGGTCAGCCCAGCCCGAAGCAGACGAACCCGTCGACCCCGGTGGCGGACGTGGCGTCCGCAAGCGCGCGGGCGGGGGAGTCGCCGGCGCAGAGCCGCTCGTGGAAGAACTCCATGAGCTTGCGCGTGCCCTCGTCGTCGACCAGGCAGGTCGCGGCGACGAGGGTCTGCGTGCCGAGCGCGAGGACCGCGCTGGCCAGGCCCATGAGCTCGTCCCCGGCGCGTACGTCCGCCAGGGCCGAGTCGCACGCGGACAGCACGAGCCGGCGTGGCGCCCGTCCCAGCCCCTCGAGGTCGTAGACGGTCAGCGGCCCGTCGGCCAGCTCGAGGCAGGAGAAGAGCGGGTTGTCCAGCCGGAACCGGCCGTGAGCCACGACGTGCGCGACATCGGCGCCGTCCATGCCCTGCAGCACCGCGTCCGCCGTCGCGTCCCGCCCGAGCAGGACGCGCGCGGACGGGTAGCCCGAGTGCAGCGCGTGCACCTCGTCGGCCGCGTGCTCCAGCCGCGGCCCGGCGGCCAGCAGGACCTGGGCGGGCGAGTCCGGGGGCGGGGCGGCAGTGGCGGCGCTGAGCCAGACCCGGGCGGACGGCGCGACGGTCACCGGGCGGTGCGCGCAGCTCGGCAGCACTGCCCAGGGCAGCGCGTGCAGCATGCCGGTGGGGACGACGACCAGCTCGCGGTCGCCGACCTGCTCGCGCAGCGGCTCCAGCAGCAGCGCCTCGAGCACGTCCGCCGCGTAGCGCCGGGTGTCGGCTGCGGTCTCCAGCAGGATCGGGGAGCCGGTGCCGCGGGCGAGCCGGTTGAGCGCGAAGCGCAGGGACTCCAGCTCCCTGGTCGTATCGACGTAGTGCCCCAGCCGGTGCAGCCGCGCCTCTCCGTCCACCAGCGAGACGGCCAGCAGGTCGTCGCCGTCGCGGAGGTACTCGACCAGCGCGCGCTCGCCGAGCGCCGCGGTCAGCTCGTGCAGGTCGAAGGGGGGCGGGGCGGCGTACGAGCCGCGGGCGTGCCGGCTGCGGTCGCGCACGGCCCGCTCCAGGCGCTCCCGCTCGGCGAAGAGCTCCTCGGTGTCCTGGTCGGCGAGGCCGAGGTCGTGGATCTCGCCGACGACCCGGCGCAGCGCGGCGAGGTCGGCGGCCAGCTCCTCGTCGCTGGGCGGGCGGACCGGCCGCTGGCGCAGCGCCCCGGCGCGCCAGGACTCCGACCACTCCAGGACGCCCTCGGCGGACCCGTCCTCGGCGCAGAGCTGGACGCCGAGCCGCGCGAGCTCGGTGCCGCGGGTGGCGGCCGAGGCCCGCAGGTCGGTCGCGCCGTACGCCGCGATGTCCTCCGAGAGCGCGTTCAGCCCCTCACGGAGCGCCTCGAACGTGCCTTCCCGGTCGCCGCGCATGTGCCGGCGGAACGCCTCGGCGTGCCAGCCGTTCACCCGGATCGTCGCGGCGCCCTTGTCGCGGCGGGCCGCCACCTGGGCAAGGGTCTCGTCGGCCTCGTCGAGGCGGCCCAGCGCCAGGCCGACCCGGCCCGCCACCAGCCGCGCCTCCGTGGCGGCGACGTGCCAGCCGGACTCGACCGCCGCGTCGCCCGCGGCCCGCGCCGACTCCATGAGCTCGCGCGTCCGCTCGCCCGCCTCCCAGCGCGAGCGCACCTCCATGACCTGGGCCAGCCGCGACCAGGGCTTGCGGCCCTGCTCGTCGAACTCCTGCCACGCCTCGGTCGCGTGCCGGCGCGCGCCCTCGGCGTCCCCGGCGACCAGCAGCGCTCGCGCGAGCATGAGCCGGGCCTCGGGCACGTCCACGCTGAACCCGCGGGCGAGGATGTCGGTGAGCGCCTCGCGCGCGGCGGCGACGGCCTCCTCGGAGAGCCCGGCGAGCAGCAGGGCGTCGGCCCGGTCGAGCTCCTCGCCCGCGCTCGCCAGCCCGAAGCGGTCGCGGATGGTGGAGGACTCGTCGTACAGCTGCAGCGCGCGGGGCAGGTCGCCGGCGCGCATGGCGGCGAAGCCGAGGTTCTGCAGGGAGCCCTGCAGCTGCATGAAGAGCCCGTGGCGGCGAGCGAGCGTGATCGAGCGCTCGAGGTCGGCGCGGGCCTCGTCGAAGCGGCCGTGGTAGGCGAAGAGGGCGCCTCGGTTGCCCAGCATCCGGGCCTCCCAGACGACGTCACCGGCGGCCCGGATCGCCGGCAGGGCACGCGCGTACGCCTCCAGGGCCTCGGTGCTGCGCCCGGCCCGCTGCAGGACCAGGCCACGCTGAGCCTCCAGCCGGCTCGCGTCGATCCCGTCCAGGTGCTGGGCGGCGGCATCCGCCTCGGCCAACGCGCCCTCGAGGCTGCCGACCTCCGCGAGCAGCACGACCAGGCTCATGCGCGCCTCGGCGGCCCGTCGAGCGGCCCCCAGCTCGACGGCGAGGGCGACCGCGCCGCGCAGCGTGTCCAGCGCGCTCGTCAGGTCCCCGACGGCGCGCAGGGCGAGCGCGCGCACGCGCAGCGCGACCGGCGCGGCCTCGTCGTCGCGCCGCTCGGCCACGAGCTCATCCGCCGCTGCCAGCGCACCTCGCGGGTCCGCCATGACGTCGGTGAGCAGTCGCTCCGCCCGGGAGAGGCGATCGGCGGCATGCACCGAGTCAGACTGTCAGACGGTCACCCAGCTCGTCACGAGGTCACGCGACTCTTCCGCGAATCGGCAGAGCAGGCTGAGCCTCCCGGCCGGCACGCTGTCGATCGCGAAGCGCCCCTGGGCGTCGGCCTGGACGTCGGTCCGACCGCCGACGTGCCGGACCTCGACCTGCGCCGCGCGAGGCAGGACGATCTGGCCGGTCAGGCGCCGCGAGCCGTTGCGCGGCTCGACCTCGACCACGACCGTCGCGACCGGGGACTCGAAGACGAGCGAGCGCGGCCCGCTGCTGCGTACGCTCGCCGTGGTCAGCGCGCTGTCCTCGATGAGCTCGGCGAGCTCGGCGTCGACGGTCCGCCAGGTGAAGCTCGCCTTGGCCGCCGCGAGGACGTTCGCCGGGACCGGGTCGTGCTCCTCGATGGCCGCGCGGACCTGCGCGAGCAGCGCGAGGTCGTCCAACGAGACCTTGTCTTTGTCAGCCATGGTCAGTCCTCGAGAAGGGCACCGGTCGGGGCGAGCTCCCGGCGCAGATGCTGGAGACAACGGCCCCGGGTGGGGCCGATGCTGCCGATGGGCATGTCGAGTGCAGCGGCGATCTCGGTGTAGCTGGCGTCCGGCGACGTCGCCAGTGCCCGCAGCAGGGTGCGGCAGCGCAGCGACAGGCGGTTGAGCGCCTCCCAGACGATCGCGCGGCGCTCGGCGCCCACGACCGTCGCCTCGGGCCCCGGGCCGGTGTCGGGCCGCTCGGGCCCGGTGCCCCCGGTGAGATCCTCGTCGGGCAGCTCGCGCCCCGAGGCGCGCAGCGTGCGCAGGCACTCGTGGCGGGTCGTGGTCGCGATCCAGCCGGCGAGCGCCTCCGGCTCGCGCAGCCGGCCGAGGTGCTCGACCAGGCGGAGCCAGACCGTCTGGGAGACGTCCGAGGCGTCGGCCGGGCTGAGCCGGTGCGAGCGGGCGACCCCCCACACCAGTCCCGTGAAGCGCTCGACGATCTCGTCCCACGCCGCCTGGTCCCCGTCTGCGGCGGCCCGGACGAGCTCGGCGACGGCACGTGCAGCCACGTCCGACCCTCCTTGTCGCTCGGCGCTCCGCAGCGGCCTGCGGCGGAGCTTCGGCCCCGAGCATCCTCCCGTCAGCGTAGTGCCGCCGACCTCCGGCGCCACCGCGCTCACGGCTGCGGCTCGCCGAACCGTGCGAGGGCCTCGGCCCGCGCCTGGGCGGGGGAGCGGCCGGCCTGCCGAGCCACCGCGATGTGCGCGGCCACGTGCGGCGCGGCGAACGACGTGCCGCTCCACTCGACGTAGCCGTCCAGGCACTTCTCGTCGATGTCGAGGCGCGGCAGCTCGCTGTCGTCGCGTCGGGTGACGAAGGTGGTGGGGACCCGCGTCCCCGGAGCCCAGGCGTCCACCCAGGGGCCGGAGTTGGAGAAGGGGGCCGGGCGGTCGCCGTCGAGGGCGCCGACGCCGAGGACGTCGTCGAGCGCGGCCGGGAAAGCGGGCCGGGTCGACGCCGCGTTGCCCGCCGCGGCGACGACCACGGTGTCGGGGCCGAAGGCCGCGATCTCGCGGGCGATGCTGGGCGGGGCCGCGTTGTCGTGGGTGTAGCAGGACAGGCTCAGGTTGACGACGTCGACGGCGCGGCCGCTGCGCGCGGCGTGGGCGCGCAGCCTGCTCAACGCCTCGGCCACCGCCACCTCGTCGCTCACCCCCGCCGAGTCCAGCACCCGCCCGACCAGCAGGTGGGCGTCAGGGGCGACGCTGCGCACCACACCGGCGACCGCGGTGCCGTGCCCGGCCTGGGCGTCGAGGTCGTAGTCGTTGTCGACGTCCAGCTCGTCCCAGGCATCGAGCCCGTCGACCTGCTCCCAGCTGCCGGCCGGGAACCAGGGGTGGCCGTGCGAGATGCCCGTGTCGAGGACCGCGACCGTGCTGCCCGCCGTCGCAGTGGCGCGGGACGGGCCCGGTGCAGCGAGCGCCGGTACCGGGCGCGGCTTGTCCGCCGGCCCGCCGCTGTAGAACGGCGCGCCGAGCACGAGGTGCACCGGGCGTACGGGCAGCTGCTGCTCGCGGACGAACTCGCTGATCTGGTCGCCGCGGTCGAAGCCCCGCACCCGTACGCGGGCCAGGCCGAGGTGGCCCAGGTCCTCGACGCCGCCGGCG
This sequence comes from Motilibacter aurantiacus, assembly GCF_011250645.1. NCBI lineage: Bacteria > Bacillati > Actinomycetota > Actinomycetes > Motilibacterales > Motilibacteraceae > Motilibacter > Motilibacter aurantiacus. Next base: position 251,461 of record NZ_JAANNO010000006.1, on the reverse strand, counting down.
TAGCGACCGCGCAGCGCCGAGGCCAGCTGGCCCGCGGCGGCCGGAGGGACGACGAGGGCGTCGCGCCGGACCACGGCGGCGTTCTCGCTCGCCTCGCCCACGACGACGAACTCGTCGTGCGTGCGCAGGATGCGCTCGAGGCGGAGTGCCTGGTCGACCATCTCGTCGGCCCCTTTCGACCGTTCGGTGCTGCAGTTGCCAGCGGTGCCTCGCGGGCTGCAGCCCGCCTCTGCAGCAAAGGAGCCTGCCGGGGTGGTGCTGATACACCCCCGCGGCGGGGAAGTTGGCCACACCCGGAGGCGGCCGTACCGACACGACGGCCCGCGAGCGGAACCCCCGTTCCCGCTCGCGGGCCGTCCTCGGCTCGAGGTGGGCCGGTCACGCCCCCCAGCGAACGAGCAGCCGCTGCCTGCGGCGAGCCCGTGCGGCCACACCCCGACGGATCGCGTCCCGCCGCAGCTCCGCCTCCAGGTCGTCGTCCAGCGGGGCACGCCCGCCGACCGCACGACGGCCGACTGCGAGCCCGTCGCCGGCACCGCTGCCGTCCGGCGCTGTACGCAGTGCCACCGGCTCCCCTCCTGGTCGCGGCGCGGCGGAGCTGCCGGCGCCATCCGGAGAGGGAGAGCGGGCAGGGGCGTGGCGTGATACGCCCCTGCCCGGGGCTCCGTGGACAGGACGCGTAGCCCGCGGCCGACCGGGCAGAGTCCGGGCATGTCGATGATGGAGCCGTTCACGCCGCGTACCGGGACCGAGCGCGAGGGCCGACCTGCCGCGGCGGACGTGGGCACGGGGGCCGGGCCCGCCGAGGGGCACGGCGTGCGCGCGGAGGAGCCGGACGTGACGGGACCGGAGCGGGCCGTGCCGGCCGCGGACGAGCCGGCCCTCGAGCAGCGGCTGGAGGAGGAGCGCGGCCACGAGCCCCTGTTCCGCCCGCCGGCGGACGCGGCGAGCGCGACCGGTGAGGAGCTGCACCAGGCGGTGGAGAACGCCGCCCGCGCCGCCGGCCGGTAGCCGGCGGAGGCGCGGATCAGTCCTTGGGGCGGGTGCCGAACAGGATCTCGTCCCAGCTCGGCACGGAGGCGCGCGAGCCCGGCTTGACGCCGTCGGCCAGAGCCTGGCGGTCGGTGCTGCCGGTCAGCCGGTCGCCCTGGGCGGACGCCCGCCGGGCGCGACGGCCGGCCCGGCGGTCCCGGCGGGGCAGCGGCTCGTCCCGGGCCTCGGCGTCCGCCTCGCCCGCGACGGGCTGGGGCTCGTCGCGCACGGCCGCGGCCGCCTCGTCGTCCAGGTCGTCGGCGGCCGGGAGCAGGCCCGCGTCGAGAGCGGCCTCGCCGTCGAACACGTCCTCCACCGGGTCGGTGCCGGCGATCCGCGGCACGAACGGCCGGCGGACGGGCTCCTCGCCCAGCAGCCACCGGGCCTGGTCGTCGTCGGGCACGACGCTGCGGGTGGCCGGGTCGAAGGTGAAGTGGCCCCGCGAGGGGCCGGCCCCGGCCGCGAGCGCGACGGCGTGCGCGGTCGCATGGGCGGCCTCGACGGTCCAGCGGCCGTCCTCGCGCCGCCAGGCGTCCCAGCGCAGCGTGCGCAGGTCGACGCCGGCGGCCTCGAGCCGCGCGGTCACCACGTCCACGAGCACCGATGCCTCCGGTGCGCCGGCGCGCCGGGCCGCGGCGCCCTGGGCCATCTCGGCGACGTGCTGGCGCTCGGCGAGCACCGGGCCGGCGTAGCGGCGGACCCGCTCCAGCGACACCCCGGTCTCGGTGGAGAGGGCCTCGGGCGACTCGCCGGCGCGTACGCGGGTCTGGATCTCGCGTGGGCGCAGCTCACCGGTCTCGATCTGCAGCTGTCCCAGCCGGGAACGGTCGCCCCGGACCGCGGCCGTCAAGGCCTCGTCGACGGGCAGGGAGTACTGCTCGCCCTTCTCGTCGGCGAGGACCAGGAAGGCCCCGTCGTCGCTGACGGTGACGAGCCGAAGGTCGAGCATCCGGTCCCTCCGGGGGTGCTGGGGCAGCGGCGGCCGGACGGCGCCACGAGCCGGGGGCGCCGCAGGCCGAGTGGGGCAAGCCTGCCACGAGGGGCGGGCGAGTTCGTGTTGCGACGCGGCTATCGCCCGGCATCCGGGCGCGCGGCGGCTCCCGGCGCGGGCACGGCGGCCGCGAAGGCGGCCGCGCGCTCGCGGTAGTCCCGGAACCTGTCGAAGCTCGGGGCGGCCGGCGAGAGCAGCACGACGCCGCCCGGGCCGGCCCAGCGCGCGCCCTCCGCCACTGCCGCCGCGAGACCGTCGCACGAGCGCACCTCGAGCCGGCCGGGCGTGGCGCGGCCCGCGGCCGCGGCAGCGATGCGCGGGCCGGTCTCGTAGACCGCGAGCACGAGCGTCGGGGCCTCCCGCTGGGCCAGCCCGGCGGCCAAGGGCTCGTAGTCGATGCCGCGGTCCTGACCGCCGGCGACGAGCGCGACCCGTCGCCCGGGAAAGGCCTCGACCGCCGCGAGGGTGGGCAGCACGTTGGTCGAGAGACTGTCGTCGACGAAGTCCACCCCGTCGACGCTCGCGATCACACGCAGCCGGCTCTCCAGTTGCTCGAACCCCTCCGCGGCCCGGCGCAGCGCCCCGTCGTCCTCGGCGCCGGCCACCCCCAGCGCCCGCAGGCAGGCGCGCGCGATCAGCGCGTTGCGCCGGTTGTGCGCCCCGAGCAGGCCCAGTGGCTCCATCCAGGTGGCGCCGGGGTCGTCGTCGGCCCCGACCCACTGCACCCGCGGCCCGAGCAGGGCGCGCCGCTCGCGCAGCAGGTCGCTGTCGCCGTTCGCCACGGTCAGGTCCGCGCCGGGCTGCGAGCACGCCGACAGCTTGTCGCGGTAGTAGCCCTCGACCCCGCCGTGCCACGGCAGGTGGTCCGGGTGCAGCGAGGTGACGGCGACGACGGGGGGCGTCACCGCCAGGTCGGTGGCCTGGTAGCTCGACACCTCGAGGACCCAGGTGTCGAAGCCCTCCACGACGGTCGGGTCGTACGGCGGCTGCCCGATGTTGCCCGCGACCAGGCAGCGGCGGCCCAGGCCGCGCAGCAGGTGCCCCAGGACGGCGCTCGTCGTGCTCTTGCCCTTGGTGCCCGTGACGAGGACGACGCGCGACCGGTCCGCCTCGGCGAGCCACATCCCCAGGCCGCCCACGAGCGTGACCCCGTCGCGGACGAGCTGCTCGGCGGCGGCGCTTCGCCGGCTGATGCCGGGGCTCTTGACGACCACGTCGCACCCGCGCAGGGCGTCCAGCCCGCCGTCCGCCGTCCCCAGCACCGGTACGCCGTCCACGGCGCCGCTCGGACGGTCGTCCACCAGCGCGACCGGCTCGACCCCTAGCGATGCGAGCCGGCGCAGCGTGGCGACGCCCTCGACCCCCAGCCCCCACACCCCGACCCGGCGGCCGGGCAGGTCCTGCCACCCGAGGGCCGGGCGCCCGGCCGGGAAGTCAGCGGCCATAGGGCGAGGGGACCGGCGTGGAGCCCAGCGGCCGGAGCAGGGCGGCGTCGTCCGGCCGGCCCGGCAGCGCGGCGACCTCGGCCGCGAGCGCCTGCAGCAGCGGGGTCCCCGCGCGGTCGGGGCGCTCCGCGGCGAGCAGCAGCGCAGCGCGCGACTCGTTGACGTCGCCGACGCACTCCCACGGCTTCGCGTCGGGCAGCGTGGCGACCAGCGCCCGGAAGCGGTCGGCCAGGCGGTCGTCCGCAAGCGGCTCGCGCCCCCCGAAGACCGCGGCCAGGGCTGCCGGCGGCACGAAGGGCGCCAGGACCAGGTCGATGAAGGCGCACTTGTCGCACTCGCCGCACCAGGTCTCCCAGCGCCGGGAGCGGTCGATGGCGAAGGCGCGGTTGCAGCTGCGGAACGTGGAGTGGTAGGCCGTCAGCTCGGCGAAGCGCCGGGCGATCCACAGCTCGCTGTAGTCCCGCAGCGCGGAGAAGTAGGCGAAGCCCGGCCCGACCGCGTCGGCGAGCACGCCCTGGAACGCCTGCTCGAACTCGGCGCTCTTGGACCACTGGTGGTTGACGGCCCGGCCGTGGACCTCGAGCGTCGGCACGGAGGCGGACCACTCGTTCGACATCACCACCGCGTCGCGGCCGTGGAGCACCGCGCAGAGCACCGCGACCGCGGACAGCACGCCCGTCACCGGCACGTGGCCGTTGAGGAAGCCGAGCTCGCGCGAGCGCAGCACGTCGGGGTCGATCTCCCGCTCGGCGCGCAGCACCGGCAGGCCGGTGACGGCGGCGGGCTGCTCGATGGCGTCGAAGCGGTCGCCCGGCCGGTTGAGCACGAAGAGCGCCGCACCCGGGAACCGCGGCGTGAGCATCTCGACGGTGACGATGGAGTCGATGCCACCGCCGAAGGGGATCAGCGGGCGGCCGGCCGCGGGGGAGTACGCCGCAGGGGCCGGCTGCTCGAGGCGAGGCCCCTCGAAGCTCAGCCCGCTCAGGTCCAGCCCGTTGCGGTAGGCGAACTCACCGAGCCCCTCGACGTAGAACGCGCGCAGGAAGTCGCGCTCGCGGTCGGTGAGCGCGGTGTCCCCCAGGTCGACGACGGGAGGCGCGCCGGTCTTGTAGTACGAGACCGCGGCGAGCAGGAAGACGAGCCGGGCCGCGGCCGCCACCTCCGGCCGGTCCCAGCCGGTGGCGCCCGGCACGGCCACCCGCTCGGTGAACGCCCGCCCGTCGAGGGAGTAGCGGCAGACGACGGCGCCGGCCGCGGCGTCGATCTCGAAGCCCTCGTAGCGGAAGCGGGCACCGCGCACGGGCGTGCCCTGCGGGGAGGCTGCGGCGGGAGCGGGTGCGGCGGGTGTGGACATCGCGCCCGAGGCTACCCGCGGGCCGCGCCCGGCGGCTGCAGCCGTGCACAGGCCCGTAGCCTCGCGCAGTGAGCACAGCGGGCACGGCGGGCACGGCGGGCATGGAGCGGCGCGACCCGGGCGGGCTGCCGGCGTACGCCTGGCCGGCGCTCGACGGCACCGGCGTGGAGGCGTACGTGAGCACCCGCGCGGGCGGGGTGTCGACCGGCTCCTACGCCTCGCTCAACCTCGGGCTCCATGTCGGCGACGACCCGGTGGCCGTGGTCGAGAACCGGTCCCGGCTCGCCCGTGCGCTCGGGGTCGGGCTGGGCGACCTGGTGTTCAGCGACCAGGTGCACCAGCCCCACGTGGCGGTGGTCACCGAGGCCGAGCGGGGGCGCGGTGCGCGCGACACGGCCGACGCGCTGCCGGCGACCGACGCGGTCGTCACCGCCGTGACCGGCTTGGTGCTCGTCATCCAGGTCGCCGACTGCGTCCCGCTGGTGCTCGTCGACCCGGTACGCCGGCTGCTGGCCTGCGTGCACGCCGGCTGGGGCGGCACGGTCCGTGGCGTCACCCCGGCCGCGGTCGCCCGCCTGGTGGAGCTGGGCAGCGACCCGGGCGACGTCGTCGCCGCGATCGGGCCCTCGATCGCCCCTGAGGCCTACCAGGTCGGCGCGGACGTCGTCGCGGCCGCCGAGGCGGCGCTCGGCGCGCACGCGGGCGAGGTGGTGCGGCCGGACGGCACGGGGCGCTGGAGCTTCGACCTGTGGGCGGCCAACCGGCTGCAGCTGGTGGCGGCCGGCGTCCCGGCGCGCAACATCGCCCTCGCCGGCCTCGACACCGGCCCGGGCACGCCGTTCTTCAGCCACCGCCGCGAGGGCCCGACCGGCCGGTTCGCCGTGGCCGCCCGGCTCACGACGGCCTGACGGGCCGGCGGGGGGCTGAAGCCCGCGTCGGGTCGGCGGGCTCAGGGCGGGCTGACCGGTGCCCCGCCCGCCACGGCGCGCACCGCCGCCGGCCGGGCAGCGGCGGCGGCCCGGGTGAGCATCGGCGCGCAGACCAGCGCGAGCAGCGCGCTGCTCGCGCCCGCCCCCGAGCAGACCCACAGCGCGGCCTGCGCGCCGTGGGCGTCGATGAGCGGCCCGGCGACCGCGCCGGCGGCGGCCGCGCCGAACGTGATGCCGGTCGTCACCCAGGTCAGGGCCTCGGTGCCCTTGCCCACGGGCGCGAGCTCGCCGGCGAGCGCCAGGCCGCTGATGATGCTCGGCGAGATGGCGAAGCCCGACGCGCAGAGCAGCGCGGCGAGCACCCAGCTCTCGGAGGCGAACGGGAAGGTCAGGCTGGCCGCCCCGAAGGCGACGGCGGCCACGAGGAACCTGCGCACGAGCGAGGACCGCCAGTGCAGCACGCCCCAGACCAGCCCCGACACCATGCTGCTCACCGCGAAGGCGCCGAGCACCCATCCGGCCGCCGACGGCTGCCCCCGCTCCTCGGTGAAGGCGACCGCGATGACCTCGGCCGCCCCGAAGACGCCGCCCATGAGCAGGAACACGACGGTCAGCAGCGCGAGCGGCGGGCGTCCGATGACGGTGCCGGCCGGCTGGTCGGCGGTCGCGGGGTGCGGCGGGGGCTCGGTGGCCCGCTGCCGGGCGAGCGCCGAGGTGCCGAGGAGCAGGGCGGCGACCGGCAGCAGCACGCCCGCCACCGGGTCGACCTGGGTCGCGAGCAGCGTGACGCCGACCGGCCCGAGCACGAAGATCAGCTCGTCGAGCGCCGACTCCAGCGAGTACGCCGTATGCAGCAGCGCCGGCCGGCCGGCCAGGACGTGGGACCAGCGCGAGCGCACCAGGCTGCCCGGCTGGGCCGTGGCCGACCCCGCGAGGGCGGCCAGCAGCAGCAGCACCGGCAGCGGCAGGTCGGCGAGGGCCGCGGACACCAGCCCCACGAGCGCGGCCGCGCGTACGAACGGTGCCCGCCGCAGCACCCAGCCCTGCCCGCGCCGGTCCGCGGCGCGGCCGATGAACGGCGCGCTGGCCCCGGTGCAGACGGCGAGCACGGCGGACACGGCGGCGGCCGAGGCGTACCGGCCGGTCGTGGACTCGACGAGGAACAGGACCGCCAGCGCCTCCATCGAGATCGGGAGACGGGCCAGGAACGCCGCGGCGGAGAACCCGCGGGCGCCGGGCACGGCGAGGACGTCGCGGTACGGGCCGAGCATTTCGCTCACGTTACGTCCGGGCGCCGACAGCGGGCGAACGAGTTCCCGCCGGACCCGGGCACCGCCTCGGCGCGCGGCCGTCGGCGGCGGCTGCGAGGATTCCGGACGTGCATGGACCGTACGACGCCCTCCTTCTCGTCTCCTTCGGCGGCCCCGAGGGGCCCGACGACGTCATGCCGTTCCTCGAGAACGTCACCCGCGGGCGCGGCATCCCGCGCGAGCGGCTGCTCGGGGTGGCCGAGCACTACCAGCACTTCGGGGGTGTGTCCCCGATCAACGAGCAGAACCGCGCGCTGCTGGCCGCGCTGCGCGACGAGCTGGACCGTCAGCACGTCGAGCTGCCCGTCTACTGGGGCAACCGGAACTGGGGCCCCTACCTCACGGACACGATGGCCGAGATGGCCGACAAGGGCCACCGGCGCGTGCTCGCGCTCGTGACCAGCGCCTACTCCTCCTACAGCGGCTGCCGGCAGTACCGCGAGGACCTCTACGCCGCACGCGAGCCGCTCGGCGACCGGGCGCCGCAGGTCGACAAGGTGCGTCACTACTTCGACCACCCGGGCTTCATCGGGGCCACGGCCCGCGCGGTCGTGGACGCGCTGGAGCAGGTGCCCGCGGGCTCTCCGGTCGCCTTCGTCACCCACTCGGTGCCCGACGCGATGGACGAGGTGAGCGGGGCGCCCTTCGGCGGCCACATGTACGTCCGGCAGCACGAGGCCGTGGCCGCGATCGTCGCCGACCGGGTGCAGGCGCAGACCGGCCGGCGCATCGCGCACGAGCTCGTCTACTGCTCGCGCTCCGGCCCGCCGACCCAGCCCTGGCTCGAGCCGGACGTCAACGACCACCTGCGCGCGCTCAAGGAGGCCGGCGCCCCCGGCGTCGTCGTGGCCCCGATCGGGTTCGTCAGCGACCACATGGAGGTCAAGTTCGACCTCGACACCGAGGCCGCGGAGACCGCCGAGGAGATCGGCCTGCCGTTCGCCCGCGCCGCGACCGTCGGCACGGACCCCGAGTTCGTCTCCGGGCTCGTCGACCTGATCAAGGAGCGGGCCGCGACGGAGTCGGGCGCGGCGGTCGACCGGGTCGCGCTGTCGCCGGTCGGGCCGTGGCCGGACGTCTGCCCGGCCGGCTGCTGCGCCAACCTGCGCGCCTACAAGCCGACCTGCTGCGGGGAGGACTGAGCACGTGAGCGACCAGCCCGCCGAGCTGCTGGACCTGCAGGAGCTCCTCGCCGTCGCCACCGAGGCCGCGGCCCGCGCGTCCCGGCTGCTCGTGGACGAGCGGCCCGCCGACCTCGGGGTCGCCGCCACCAAGTCCAGCCCCACCGACCCGGTCACCGAGATGGACCGGGCCTCCGAGCGGCTGGTCGTGCAGACCGTCCTGGCCCGGCGCCCCGGCGACGGGTTCTTCGGGGAGGAAGGCGCCGACCGGCCCGGCACCAGCGGCGTCGTCTGGGTGATCGACCCCATCGACGGGACCGTCAACTACCTCTACGACCACCCCTTCTGGGCGGTGAGCGTGGCCGCCGAGCACGCCGGGGAGGCCGTCGTCGGCGTGGTGGCCGTGCCCGCCCTGGGGGAGACCTTCTGGGCCGTCCGCGGCGGCGGGGCCTTCCTGTCCTCGGCGGCCGGTGACCGCCCGCTGCGCGTCAACCCGGCGGTCGGGCTGGACCGGGCGCTCGTCGGCACCGGCTTCGGCTACGCCGCCGAGCGACGCGCGCGGCAGGGGGCGATCGTCGGGCAGCTGCTGCCGCAGGTGCGCGACGTGCGACGCGGCGGGTCGGCGGCCTTCGACCTGTGCTGCCTGGCCGCCGGGCGGCTGGACGCCTACTACGAGCGTGGCGTGCAGCGCTGGGACACGGCCGCCGGCGCGCTGGTGGCCCGTGAGGCCGGGGCCGTCGTCGGGGGCGTGCGGGGTGCCCCCGCCTCCTCGGAGCTGACCGTGGCCGCCGCGCCCGGCCTGTTCGACGAGCTGGCGGCGCTGCTCGCCGAGCTCGGCGCGGACAGCGACTGAGGGAGCGGGCTCAGCGCTCGGGGTCGAGCCGGCGCAGGCCCCGGGCGTACCTGCGCCCGTTGGCGACGTAGCGCGCGACGTTGTCGGCGAAGGCGCCCTCCGCGACGGCGTCCGGGCGGACGCGCGCGGGGACCCCGAGCGCCATGGCGCGGGCCGGGACCTCGAGCCCGCCGGGGACGACCGCGCCGGCGGCGACGAGCGCGCCGCGGCGTACCACCGCGCCGGGGAGCACGACCGAGCCGGAGCCGACGAGGCACTCGTCCTCCACGAGGCATCCCTCCAGGTGGGCGACGTGGCCGATGACGCAGTCGCTGCCGATGCGCGTGGGGTGCTCCCCGGTGACGTGCACGACCGCGCCGTCCTGCACCGAGGTGCGCTCGCCCACGGTGATCCGGCCGTAGTCTCCGCGCAGCACCGCGCCGGGCCAGACCGTCGTGCCGGCCCCGATGCGCACGGCGCCGATGACGACGGCCTCCGGGGCCACGAAGGCCTCGGGCGACACGTCGGGGACCAGGTCGTCAAGGGCGTACACGGCCACGGCTACTCCTCCTTGTTCGGGGCATATCGGGGGTTCTTCCGCAATTTCCGGCAACCAACGGTTGAACGCTTCTCGAGCCGGGGACCGGACGGAGCGATCTGACTGCGCGTGCTCGCCCGGTCACGGTTCGGCGAAATCCACATGTGTAACCCGACTGTGGCACCATCCCTCACCGACAACGGCGGAGGGGCGGGCACAAACCGCGCCCGACGAGCGTTGCTGGGGACCGCGACGGCAGGAGCGTCCACGTCGCGCAAGACACGAGGGCGGGAAGCCGCCCGGAGGGGCGAGGACAGTGGCGACCGACTACGACACCCCACGCAAGACCGACGACGAGGTCGGCGAGGACAGCATCGAGGAGCTGAAGGCCCGCCGGCAGGACAAGGGCGCGAGCACGGTCGACGTGGACGAGGCCGACCTGGCCGAGTCGCTCGAGCTGCCCGGGGCCGACCTGTCCAACGAGGAGCTCAGCGTCCGGGTCCTGCCGCGGCAGGCCGACGAGTTCACCTGCTCGCGCTGCTTCCTCGTGCACCACCGCAGCCAGCTGGCCAAGGACGACGGCGTCCAGCTGGTCTGCAAGGAGTGCGCGGCCTGACCCAGCGCATGCAGGACAGCGGGGCGCCGGAGGCGGCGCGCGGGAACTCCGACGGCACCGAGCAGCGGCCCTCCGTCGGAGCCGAGCTCGTGCGCGTCGTCGTGGCGGCGCAGCAGGACGAGCAGCAGGACCGGGGCGAGCGGGCCCGGCAGGTGGGGCGCCTCGCGGCCGCCCTGGCCACTTCGGCCCGCGCGGCGGGCGCTCGTGCGGTGCTCGGCGGGCGTTGGCTGGTCGACCAGCTGCTCGAGGCCGCGCCGCGCATCCCCGTGCGGGACCGGGAGACGCTGCGCGCCCACCACCCCGGGCTGGCCGACGACCGGATCGCCGAGATCCTCATCCGCACGGCCGCCCGCTCGACCGCAGCCATCGGCGCGACCGGGGGCGCGGTCATGGCCGGCTCGTGGGCGCTGCCGCCGTCGGTGCTGCTCTCCGCGCCGGTCGAGGTGGCGACGGAGGCGCTCGCGGTCGCGGCGGTCGAGGTCAAGCTCGTCGCGGAGCTGCACTCCCTCTACCTGGTCAGCCCCCCGGGCGCGGGGGCGCAGCGGGCCGCCGGCTTCGTGATGGCATGGGCCGCCGGCCGCGGCATCGACCCCCGCGACCCGCGCTGGATGAGCTCGGCGGTGAGCAGTGCGGCGAAGGCGCAGATCCGGCGCCGGATGGCCGGGCGTGCCGCCCGCGGCGCGACGACTCTCGGCCCGCTCCTCACCGGCGCCGTTGCCGGCGCCACCGTCAACAGCCGGGCCACCCGCTCGCTCGGCTCGCGGGTCCACGCGGACCTGCGCCGCCAGGCCGGGCGCTGACCGGGCGCTGCCAGCCCCCGTCGGTCGCGCTGGACGGCACGGCAGCCGCGGTCAGGCCGGGCGCGCCCCCGCCCGGGCCGCGTCGATCGCGGCCGCCAGCTTGGCCGGGTGGCGGGTCGCGACATACCAGTAGGGCGTCGGGTCCTCGGGGTCCAGCACCTCGACCCGCACCGCGCCGCGCACCCACGGCCGGATCAGGTGGTACGCCCGCGGCTCGATCCCCGGGCCGCGCAGGTGGGCGGCCGCCTCGTCGTCGAGGGCCTCGGCCGGCCCCAGCAGCGCGGCCGGGATGTGGGCGCGCCCCGCGCGCAGCTCGCCGTCGCGTACGGACACCGGCGCGGCCCAGGACCGGATCAGCAGCCCGACGGCGAGCGCGACGACCAGCACGACGAGCACGACGCCCCAGGACGGCAGCACGACCGCGGTCACCGGCGCGGTGCTCGCCGCCAGCAGCAGCCCCACCAGCCAGACGCCGGGAGGGGCGGAGAGACGCTCGTCGTGAACCACGCGCCCATCCTCCCAGGCCCCCCGGCCGGGTGGGCCGCGTCACCCGCCCGCGCCCGCTGCGCCTCCCGTCCGCTGGGTACGGTTCCCCGGTGCCCGTGCCGACCGGTCCGCGTCCCTTCGACGCCCTCGCCGCCCAGCTCGTCGCCGACACGCTCGAGGCCGCGCCCACGCTCGGGACCGCGGTGGGGCTGACCGAGTACGACGAGAATCTGCCGGACCTGTCCGCGGAGGCCGTGGCCGCGCGCGAGCGCCGCGAGGACTCCTGGCTCGACCGCCTCGACGCGCTGGCCGCGCCGGCGGCGGACGCCGAGCTGCTGCCCGAGGAGCGCGTCGACCGCGACCTCGCCCGGATGCGGCTGCGCGGCGCGCGGGTCATGCGCGACTGGGCCGAGTGGCGTCGCAACCCCGATCAGTACGCCGGCACCGCCCTGCAGGGCGTCTTCGGGCTGCTGCTGCACCGGCTCCGCCCCGAGGCCGAGCTGGCCGACGCCGTCGCCGCCCGGCTGCGGGCCGTCCCGCGCCTGCTCGAGCAGGGCGCCGCGAACCTCGACCCCGGCCTGGCGGCCCCGCAGCTGCTGCGCCGGTCCCTCGGCATGGTGGCCGCGGGCGTGACGTACGCCAGGGCCGTGGCCGGCGAGCTGCCGGAGGCGTACCGGCCGGCGGTCGCGGAGGCGGGCGAGGCGGCCGCGGTGGCGTTCGAGCGGTTCGGCGCGGTGGTGGAGGACCTCGCCGGCCGGGCGACGGGCGGCTGGGCGATCGGCGAGGAGCGCTACGACGCGCTGCTGCGGCAGGCCGAGGGGCTCGGCTACGGCGCCCGCGAGATGCGCGACAAGGGGCAGGCCGCGTACGACGAGATCGCCGCGGACATGCGCGCGATCACCCGCGGGCTGCGCGGCGACGACGACTGGCGCGCCGCGGTAGAGCAGATCAACGAGGACGCCCCGGCGACCCCCGAGGAGATGCTCGAGCGCTACCGGGAGGCGACGGCCGCGGCGCGCGCCTTCTGCGTCGAGCGCGGCCTGGTCACCATGCCGGCGGGCGAGCGGTGCGAGGTCGTGCCGAGCGCGCCGTTCAACCGGGCGTCGCTGGCGGTGGCGCACTACGTCGCGCCGCCGCCGTTCGCCGGCCGGGGCGTCGGCCACTTCTTCGTGCCGTACCCGCCGGACGGGGCCCCGGCCGAGCAGGTCCGGCAGCGGCTGATGACCAACAGCCGCGAGGGGCTGTGGGCGATCGCGGTCCACGAGGCCTACCCGGGCCACCACTGGCACTTCGCCACCGTCGCGGCCAGCCGGCTGCGCCCGCTGCGTGGCGTGCTGGGCTCCACCTACTTCGTCGAGGGGTGGGGCTTGTACACGGAGGAGCTCATGCGCGAGCAGGGGTTCTACGCCACGCCGCAGCAGGAGCTCGCCCAGCGGGACATGCGGCTCTTCCGCGCCTCGCGCATCGTGGTGGACACCTCCCTGCATCTGGGCGAGATGACCGTCGAGCAGGCGGTCGAGCACATGTCGACCAAGTCCTCGCTCTCGCTTGAGACCGCGCGGGCCGAGGTGCTGCGCTACTGCGCCTGGCCGACGCAGGCGTCGTCCTACCTCACCGGTGCGCTGGAGATCCGCCGCATGCGCGACCGCTGGCTCGCGGAGGGCCGCGGAACGCTGCGCGAGTTCCACGACGGGGTGGCGGCGTCGGGGCGGATGCCGATCAGCCTCGTCGAGCGGACCGTGTTCGACGAGGCCGCGGAGGCGGCCGCGTGACGGCCCGTCCGACGCGGGGCAGGTAGGGTCCGGCCGATGCGTGCGAACGAGGAGCTCGGGGCCGGGCCGGTCGACGTGCTCGTCCAGCGGCTGGACGAGGCGCTGCCGCTGCCCTCGTACGCCCATCCCGGCGACGCCGGCGCCGACCTCGTCACCGCGGTGGACGCCGTGCTGGCCCCGGGGGAGCGCGCCGTGCTGCCGACCGGTGTCGCGATCGCGCTGCCCGACGGGTTCGCCGCCTTCGTCCACCCGCGCAGCGGCCTCGCGGCCCGCCTGGGCGTCGGGCTGGTCAATGCGCCGGGCACCATCGACGCCGGCTACCGCGGGCAGGTCGCCGTGGTCGTCGTCAACCACGACCCGCGCGAGACCGTGCACCTGCGCCGCGGTGACCGGATCGCGCAGCTCGTGGTGCAGCGGGTCGAGCGCGCGGTCTTCCACGAGGTGCGGGCGCTGCCGGGGGCGGCTCGCGGCACCGGCGGCTTCGGCTCCACCGGCGGCTTCTCCGCATCCGGCGGCGACGCCGGGGCGGACACGTCAAGCGGACAGATTTCGGAAGGGTGAGTCGAGTGTTCGGTCGAGGCAAGCGCTCCCGTCGCGGAGCCGGCGTTGACGCGGCCGACGGGCTGGCGGACGACGTCCAGGCGATCGACGAGGAGGCCTCCGCGCAGGACGTCGCCGAGGCGGACTCGTTGGACGAGAGCGTCCCCGGCGAGCGGTCCCAGCAGGGCGCCGGTGCGGGGGGCTGGCGGGTCGACGGCCCGTGGGACGAGTCCGAGGTGGGTGACCCGGCCGACGGTGGCCGGCGGGTCGACCTGGGCGGCATGTGGCTTGCCGGCCGCCCGGGCGTCGACCTGCAGGTCCAGGTCGACCAGAACTCCGGGTCGGTCGAGGGCGTGACGCTCGTGACGGGGGAGAGCGGGCTGGAGATCCGGCCGTTCGCCGCCCCCCGCACGCTCGGCATCTGGGAGGAGGTCCGTGAGGAGCTGACCCAGAGCCTGCAGCAGCAGGGCGCCCAGGTGCAGCCCGGGGACGGGCCGTTCGGGCCCGAGGTGCGCGCGCTGCTGCCCGTGCAGCTGCCCGACGGTCAGCAGGGCGTCCAGCCGCTGCGCTTCCTGGGCATCGACGGCCCGCGCTGGTTCCTCCGCGGAGTCGTCTCCGGCCGCGCGGCCGTCGAGCCGGGCGCGGCCGCGGACCTGGAGGAGATCTTCCGCGACGTGGTGGTCGTGCGGGGCAAGGACCCGATGGCTCCTCGCGAGCCGCTCCCGCTGCGGCTGCCGCCGCAGGCCGCCGCCCCGGAGGCGGTCGAGGAGGGCGCGCAGGACGAGGAGCAGGCGCGCGAGCTGCCACAGCTGCCCGAGCGCGGCCCGGAGATCACCGAGACGCGGTGACCGGTCCCGACGAGCGGCGCCGTACCGGGTCATCGCGCGGTTAACCTGACGGCATGGCGACAACCGGTCGAGGGGGGCTCTTCCGCCGCGCTCTCGAGCGTCTCACCTCCAGTGACGACGAGATCGAGGCGCAGCAGCTGCGCCACGGCGCGCAGGAGGAGGGCGCCCAGCACATCGCGTCCTGCCGCGACCGCGACCAGGTGACGGTCAGCGGGACGCTTCGGACGGTGACGCTGCGCCCGCGGGCCGGCGTGCCGGCCCTCGAGGCCGAGCTGTACGACGGCTCCGGCACCCTTGCGGTCGTCTGGCTGGGCCGGCGCCGCATCCCCGGCATCGACCCGGGGCGCACCATCCGCGCGACCGGACGGGTCGCCAACGACGACGGGCGGCGGGTCATGTTCAACCCCCGGTACGAGCTGCGCCCGGCGGGGCGCGAGTGAGCGCCGCCGAGGGCAGGGCGCCCGTACCGGCCGCGCTGGGCGGCGGCGACCTCGCCGCCGCCGTCGGAGGCCCACGCGGGCTGGTCGAGAACGCGCTGCCCGGCGCGCTCTTCGTCGTCGTCTACACGATCACCCAGGAGCTCACCCCCTCGCTGTGGGCGGGTGTCGGCAGCGCCGTCGTGCTGGCCGTCCTCCGGCTGCTGCGCCGCGAGACCGTGCAGCACGCGCTCGGCGGGCTCGTCGGCATCGCCATCGGGGCCTGGTTCGCGCACCGGTCCGGCCGGGCCGAGGCGTTCTACCTGCCCAGCCTGATCAAGAACGCCGGGTTCGGAGCGGCGTACGCGCTGTCGGCGATCGTGCGGTGGCCGATCCTGGGAGTCGCGCTCGGGCCGCTGCTCGGGGAGGGGCTCACCGGCTGGCGTGCCGTGCCCGCCCGCATGCGCGCGTACACGCTCGCGACGTGGGTCTGGGCCGGGCTGTTCGCCGTCCGTCTCGCCGTCCAGGTGCCGCTCTACGCCGCCGGGGCGGTCACCACGCTGGGGACCGCCAACATCTTCCTCGGCCTGCCGCTCTACGGGCTCACCGTCTGGATCACCTGGCGCCTGCTCCGCGTGCCCAAGGCCGAGGCCGACCACCCGGAGGCCGACCACCCGGTGGCCGAGGCGCAGGCGAGCCCTGCACCGTCGGCCGCAGCACCGCAGGCCGTTGCACCGCCGGCCGCTGCGCCAACCGCTGCGGTCCCGCTCGCCAAGCCGGAGGGCTGACCCGCCGCCGGCACGTATCAGCCGGGGCGACCCGTGGTTCCGACGGGAGCGCGACATGCCGAGCCGCGGCCTTTGCGCCACCTCGACCGTCTCGGCTTGGATGATCGGCTGCGGCTAGACAGCCCTGACTGGAAGGTAGGCCGGTGTCCGATCCGTTCGCGAAGCCCCCGCAGAACCCCGAGCAGCCGCCGTCCGGCGGCCAGCCGCAGTACGGGCAACCGCAGTACGGCCAGCCCCAGTACGGCCAGCCGCAGCAGGGCGGCCAGCAGTACGGCCAGCCTCCGTACGGTGAGCAGCAGTACGGCCAGCAGCAGTACGGCCAGCAGCAGTACGGCCAGCAGCAGTGGGGCCAGCAGCAGTACGGCCAGCCCCAGCCCGGCCAGCAGTACGGCTACCCCTCGGCGCCGGCCTACCCCGGCGGCTACGGCCAGGGCGGTTACGGCAAGGACGGCTACGTCGGGACGCCGGCGTCCATGGGCAAGCGCCTGGGCGCACGCATCCTCGACGCCCTGATCATCGGCATCCCCGCCGTGGTCGTGCTGACCGTGCTCTGGGTGCTGGCCTTCGCCGCCGGCGACTCGACCGATGTGGTCGACGCGAACGGCGAGGTGACGACCAACCTCGACCCGAACATCCCGCTGCTGCTGCTCGCGATCCTCGCCACGGTCGTCGTCGCCGTCATCGCCTTCCTCTACGAGCCGGTGCTCACGGCGAAGCGGGGTGCGACGTACGGCAAGAGCATCCTCGGCATCAAGGTCACGATGCTCGACGGGTCGCCCATCACCTCCGGGGCCTCATGGGCCCGGTGGGCGGTCTTCCAGCTGCCCGGCATCGTGGTGCCGTTCTGGCAGCTCGTGTTCGCGATCAGCCCGTTCTTCGACGGCGACCGCAGGCAGGGCTTCCACGACAAGCTGGCCAAGACCCTGGTCGTCGAGGCCCGCTGACCGCCCGGTCCGGCCGCAGGACGACGCCCCGCCCGCTGCCGCGGGCGGGGCGTCGTCATCCCCGCTGCCAGGCTCGGGCCCGCGCAGCGCGAGGCCAGCGCCCGGAGCACGCAGCAGGCGAAGAGCGCCAGTGGCTCCCGCGGCGGGCGTCCGGAGCGGGCGTCGTCGCAGCGGGCTGCACCGGCCCGGTGCCCGGGAGCGCGTCGGGTGGGCCGGGTCGCCCCCCTCAGCCGCGCGGGGCGTACATGATCAGCCCGACCCCGCCCAGGCAGACGAGCGCGCCCAGGACGTCGTACCGGTCCGGCCGGTAGCCGTCGAAGGCCATGGCCCAGGCCAGCGACCCGGCCACGAAGACGCCGCCGTACGCCGCGAGCACCCGCCCGAACGAGGCGTCCTCCTGCAGGGTGGCGACGAAGCCGTAGAGCCCGAGCGCGATCACCCCCGCGCCGGCCCACAACAGGCCCCGGTGCTCGCGGACGCCCTGCCACACCATCCAGCAGCCGCCGATCTCGGCGACGGCGGCGAGGGCGAAGAGCGCGACGGAGCGGGCGAAGGTCACCGCGTCACGGTAGACGGCACGAGAGTCGTCGGCCGGGCGGTCAACGGGAACGGCGGTCCCCGGCGTATCCCTGCCGGAGGGGGGCGCATGGGCGAGGCGTGAGCGCGGCGCGTCGGGCAGGCGGCGCGGTTCGTGGTCGTCGCCGTCCGGGGAGGGATACCGGCTCCTGCCGGGAAGCGTCTCGTCCGACGGGCGCGGCGTGCCCGTCGTCGACGGGGTGGGCCGGGCCCTGCGCCCTCGCCGGACGGAACCGGGCGTCGTGCAGGAGGCGGTGGACGGTGGCTCTGCGGGTGCTGACGCCGGCGGCCGGTGCCTCCCGGACGCACACGGACGTGACGGCCAGGGTCCTCGGCCGGCGCTCCGGGGGCCCGACGGCAGCCGGCTGGCGTACACGGTCACGACGAGCGGGGTCTGGCGGCAGGAACGGCTGCAGGCCTGCTCGAAGGACGGCGGCTTCACGGACGGTGGACGTCGCCTCGGGGGAAGCGGTCGAGGTCGCCGCCCTCGCGGACACGATCGGTGTCGCGGCGATCGTGCCCTCGGCCGACGGGCGCACCCTGTACGGCGTCGCGTCGCGGTGGAACGGCCCGGGCGCGCCGCTGCAGGAGTGCTGCTCCCGCTTCCTCGTGGCGATGCCGCTGGACGCCGTACCCCCTGCGCTCAGCCCCGGTCGATCCCGGGGGCGAGCAGTTCCTCGAGCGCCGGTGCGGCCTCGGACACGGCGACGAAGAGCAGCTCGTCGCCGCTCTCGAGCGGGTCGTCGGGGCTCGGCGGGATGGGCCGGCCACCGCGCAGGATCGCGACCAGGGCGGTGTCCGGGGGCCACGGCACGTCGCCGACCCGCGTGCCCACGATGGGGGAGTCGGTCGGCAGCGTGAGCTCGACCAGGTCGCTGCCGGACTGCTGGAACGTCATGATCCGGACGATGTCGCCGACGCTGACGGCCTCCTCGACGAGGGCCGTCATCAGGCGCGGGGTCGAGACCGCGACGTCGACGCCCCACGCCTCGTCGAACATCCACTCGTTCTTCGGGTTGTTGACCCGGGCGACGGTGCGGGGGACGGCGTACTCGGTCTTGGCGATCAGGGAGATGACGAGGTTGGCCTTGTCGTCGCCGGTGGCGGCGACGACCACGTTGCAGTGGCTGAGGCTGGCCTCGTCGAGCGAGGACATCTCGCACGCGTCGGCGAGCAGCCACTCGGCGTCGGGGACCGTGTCGGCGCGCACGGCGCGCGGGTCGCGGTCGATGAGGAGCACCTCGTGGCCGTTCTGCAGGAGCTCGTTCGCGATGGAGCGGCCGACGCTGCCGGCGCCGGCGATGGCGACGCGCACCCCTCAGCCCTCCGCTTCCGGGCCGCGGGCGAAGACCGAGGTCACCCGAGCTGTGTCGGTCTCGCGCATCACGACGTGGACGAGGTCGCCGTCCTGCACGATCGTCTCCTCATCGGGCAGGACGCCCTCGCCGAAGCGGGTCAGGAAGGCCACCCGGGCCCCGGACTGCTCCTCGAGCCGTCGGACCGAGGAGCCGATCCACGCGGGGGCGACGGCGACCTCGGCGAGACGGACCGTGCCGGTCTCGTCGTGCCACTCGGCCTGGGCGCCCTCGGGCAGCAGCCGGCGGAGCACCTGGTCGGCGGTCCAGCGCACGGTGGCGACGGTCGGGATGCCCAGCCGCTGGTAGACGGCCGCGCGGCCGGGGTCGTAGATGCGGGCCACCACGTGGTCGACGCCGAACGTCTCCCGGGCCACCCGGGCGGCCAGGATGTTGGAGTTGTCGCCGCTGCTCACCGCGGCCAGGGCCGCGGCGCCCTCGATGCCCGCCTCGAGCAGGGTGTCGCGGTCGTAGCCCTCGCCCTCGACCCGCTTGCCGGCGAAGCCCGCGCCCAGCCGGCGGAACGAGTCCGCGCGACGGTCGATGATGGCCACGCTGTGGCCCATCTCCTCCAGGCTGTGCGCCAGGGTCGAGCCGACCCGGCCGCAGCCCATGATCACGAAGTGCACGCCCGTCCTCCCGCGGCGGTGCCGACCGGTGCCGCGCTGGCGCCGGGCGAACGCTCGGGAACGCTACACGCCACAGGTGCGGCGCGGTGCGCCCGTCCACATGCCCGCCCACCTAGCATCGGCGCGTGGCCCTCCTTTCGGACCTGTCGAAGCGCCTGCTCGTGGGGCGGGCGCTGCGTAGCGACCGCCTCGGCGAGACGCTCCTTCCCAAGCGGATCGCGCTGCCGGTGTTCGCCAGCGACATGCTCTCCTCCGTCACCTACGCGACGCAGGAGATCATCCTCTTCCTGACGCTGGGAGGGCTCGCCTACCTCTACCTGACCCCTTGGCTCGCCGGCGGGGTCGTCCTCCTGCTGGCCGTGGTCGTCGCGTCGTACCGGCAGCTGGTGCGGGCCTACCCGACCGGCGGCGGCGACTACGAGGTGGCGAGCAAGAACCTCGGGCGCAGCGCGGGGATCACCGTCGCCAGCGCCCTGCTCGTGGACTACTGCCTGACGGTCGCGGTGTCGATCTCCGCCGGCGTCGACAACATCCTCTCCGCGGTCCCGGGGCTGGCCGACTACCGCGTCCCGCTGGCCGTCTTCTTCGTCCTCCTGCTGACGACCATCAACCTGCGCGGGCTCAAGGAGTCGGGCACGGCGTTCGCCATCCCGACGTACGCCTTCATCGCGGTGGTGCTGCTGCTCATCGGCACCGGCCTGCTGCGGATGCTGTTCGGCGACACGCCGACGTCGGAGAGCGCCGGCTACACGATCCACCCGGAGGTGGAGAACCTCGCCGGGTTCGCGCTGGTCTTCTTCGTGCTGCGCGCGTTCACCTCCGGCTGCACCGCGCTCACCGGCATCGAGGCGATCGCGAACGGCGTCCCGGCGTTCCGCAAGCCGAAGGTCCGCAACGCCCGGCTGACCCTGCTGATGATGGCCGCCCTCTCGACGGTCATGTTCAGCGGCATCACGACGCTCGCGATCGTCACGGACGTGCACTACGTCGAGAACTCCTGCGACCTGGTCGGCTTCGACTGCGAGAACGAGGTCCAGCGCACGGTCATCGCCCAGGTCGGCGCGGCGGTGTTCGGCGAGAACGTGCTCTTCTTCGCGCTGCAGGCCGTCGCGGCGCTGATCCTGGTCCTCGCCGCCAACACCGCCTTCAACGGCTTCCCGCTGCTGGGCTCGATCCTCGCCCAGGACCGGTTCCTGCCCCGCCAGTTGCACACCCGCGGTGACCGCCTCGTCTTCAGCAACGGGATCCTGCTGCTCTCCGGCTTCGCGGTCCTGCTGATCGTGGCGTTCGAGGCGTCGGTCACGCGCCTCATCCAGCTCTACATCGTGGGCGTGTTCACCAGCTTCACGCTCGGCCAGATCGGGCTGATCCGGCACTGGAACCGCGAGCTCGCGACCGAGCAGGACCCGGCCGTGCGCCGGCGCATCCGCAACTCCCGCGTCATCAACACCGTCGGCGCGGCCTCCACCGGCACGGTCCTCGTGATCGTCCTGCTGACCAAGTTCCTGGCCGGGGCGTGGATCGTCTGCCTCGCGATGCCGGTCATCTTCCTGCTGATGCGGGGGATCAACTCCCACTACGAGGCTGTCGCACGCGAGCTCGCGGTCGAGGAGGGCGAGGAGACGACGCTGCCGTCGCGGACGCATGCGATCGTGCTCGTCTCGAAGATCCACAAGCCGATGCTGCGGGCGCTGAACTACGCGCGCGCGTCCCGGCCGCACTCGCTCGAGGCCGTCACGGTGAACGTCGACCCGGTCGAGACGGCGGCGCTGCAGGCCGAGTGGGACCGGCGTGACCTCCCGGTCCCGCTGAAGGTCCTGGACTCGCCGTACCGCGAGATCACGATGCCGATCGTGAAGTACGTGCGCAGCGTGCGCCGCGCCAGCCCGCGCGACATCGTCATGGTCTACATCCCCGAGTACGTCGTGGGCCACTGGTGGGAGCAGCTGCTCCACAACCAGAGCGCGCTCCGGCTCAAGACCCGGCTCCTCTTCACGCCCGGTGTCATGGTGACGAGCGTCCCGTGGCAGCTGCGCTCGTCGATCTACGCGGAGATCCGCCCCGAGGTCCGCCCCGGCAGCCCCGTGGTGAACGACGCCCGACGCGGCATGACCAAGCCCTCGGACCATCCCCCCGCGGCCGTCAGCGCCGAGGGCGACAGGAGCCACCCGTGACGACCCAGCCCACCGGCCCGGCCCCGGCCCAGCTCACCAAGGGCTCGGAGGTCGAGCTGACGGTCGGCCCGGTCGCCCACGGCGGCCACTGCGTCGCACGCCACGAGGGACGGGTGCTCTTCGTCCGGCACGCGATCCCGGGCGAGCGGGTGCTCGCGCGCGTGACCGACGGCGGCGAGGGCTCCCGCTTCCTGCGCGCCGACGCCGTCCGGGTGATCGAGGCGTCGCCCGACCGCGTCGAGCAGCCCTGCCCCTACGCCAAGCCGGGCCGCTGCGGAGGCTGCGACTGGCAGCACGTGGCGCTGCCCGCCCAGCGCCGGCTCAAGGCGGACGTCGTGCGGGAGCAGCTGCGGCGGCTCGCCGGGCTCGACGTCCCGGTCGAGGTGGAGGCGGTGCCCGGGGACAGCGACGGCCTCGGCTGGCGCACACGCGTGCGGTTCGCGGTGGACGGGGAGGCCAGGCTCGCGCTGCGCAAGCACCGGTCGCACGAGCTGGTGCAGATCGACCGCTGCCGCATCGCCTCGCCGGGAGTGGACGAGGTCGGCGCCACCGCCCGGACGTGGCGGGGCGCGGCGGAGGTCGAGGTCGTGGCGTCCGGGGCGGGCGACCGTGCCGTGCTCGTCGCACCGGCCGGCCGGGCGCGGCCACGCCTGCCCGGGCCGGGTGACCTGGCCGAGGGCACGTCGGTGGCCGTGGAGACGCCGGAGGGGGCCGAGCGCGTCCGCGGCCGCACCTGGCTGCGCGAGCGGGCTGCCGGCCGCGAGTGGCGCGTCGGCGCCGGCGGCTTCTGGCAGGTGCACCCGGGCGCGGCAGACACGCTGGTCGGCGCGGTGATGCAGGGCCTGCGGCCGCAGCCGGGGGAGACCGTCCTCGACCTGTACGCCGGGGTCGGGCTCTTCGCCGGCGCGCTCGCCGAGCGGGTCGGGCCCGACGGGCAGGTGATCGCGGTCGAGGGGGACCGGCGCGCCGTCGCCGACGCACGCCGCAACCTGCACGAGCTGCCGCAGGCGCGCATCCTCGACGGCGCGGTCGACCGGGTGCTGGCGGTGCCCGCCCGGCTCGGCGCCGACCGCGCGGACGTCGTCGTCCTCGACCCGCCGCGGGTGGGCGCCCGGGCGAAGGTGGTCGGCCAGATCGCCGCCCTCGCGCCCCGCGCGGTCGCGTACGTCGCCTGCGACCCCGCGGCGCTGGCGCGTGACCTCGCGTTGTTCGCCGAGCGCGGCTACGTGCTCGAGTCGCTGCGCGCGTTCGACATGTTCCCCATGACCCAGCACGTGGAGTGCGTCGCGGTGCTGGGCCGCCAGGCCTCGTCCTGAGCCGCCCTCGCGGGGCGACGCAGGCTGCTGACCGCCGAGCGGGTGAACCCACCCCTTGAAGCGGGGCTCCGGGAGGAGTAAGCCCTCTACCGTCCGGAGCACATCAGCTTTGGGGGGACATCGATGGTGCAGCTCGCGCACGCCCTGCCCGCTCCGGCCGTCGCCGGGGCCCGCCGGATCCGCCACACGGCCCAGGCGGTCGCGCTGTCCGGCAACAGCCACGAGTGCCCGGCCTGCCTGGGCCGCTTCCGGCACTTCCTGCCCTGGGACCGGCCGGACGTCGTCTGCCCGCGCTGCGGGAGCCTGGAGCGGCACCGCAGGGCGATCCTCTTCCTGCGCCGCCACACCGACATCCACACCGCACCCTTGCGCGTGCTGCACGTGGCGCCGGAGGAGGCGCTGCGCCGCGAGATCGAGCCGCTGCCGAGCCTGGACTACGTCGCGGGGGACCTCTTCCCGGACGCGCGCTCGGTCCGGCTGGACGTGACGGCGATCGACGCCGCCGACGCCTCGTTCGACGTGGTGCTCTGCTCCCATGTCCTGGAGCACGTGCCGGACGACGCGAAGGCGCTGTCCGAGATCCGGCGGGTGCTTCGCCCCGACGGCTGGGCCCTGCTCGGCGTGCCGGTGAACCCGACCCTGGACGCCGTCTACGAGGACGCCACGATCACCGACGAGGCCGGCCGGCTGACCCACTTCGGCCAGGCCGACCACGTGCGCTGGTACACCGACGACGGCTTCCAGGAGCGGGTGCGGGCCGCCGGGCTCGACGTCACGGCGGAGCCCGTCGCGTTCTCGGCCTGGGAGCGCGACCGCTATCTGCTCGGCACCGCCGAGTGGGACCGGGTCTACCTCTGCCGTCCGGTCTGACGCGCGGCCCGGGTCTCGACGGGCGGGCCCGGGGGTAGGACCCAAGCGTGTTGAAGCTGATCCTGGTCCTGGCCGTCGTCGCGATCGTGGTGGGCGTGGTCTACCTGCGCAGCGGGGCCCACCGCCGCTGACCTTCGCCGGGCCGGGCCGGGTTGGGCGCTGGGCTCAGGCGGCGGGGACGGCCGTGCGGCGCGCGGCCGCGACGTACTCGGCTGCGGTCCGGCGCGGGTGCGCCTGCGGGTCGGTGAACGACTGCTCCACCAGGTCGTAGGCGCCCTCGCGCAGGGCCTGCTCGTGGGTCGAGCGGGCGACGTCGCAGCGGGTGGCGATGAACCAGTCGAGGTCCTGGCAGCTGATCGTGTCCGGTCGCATGGGACGTAGATCGGCGGCCCGTCGTCCGACTGGAGTGTTCTGGCGGGGAGCCGTGCGATCCACCACCGAGGGAGACCGCGGCTGGCTACGCTGCGGCGACCGTCCTGACCGTCGCCGGGAGGTACGCCCGTGGCCGCGCCGCTCTCCTACTACCCGCGGCTGCTGCGCGCGTACTGGAAGGAGACCGGCTCGCCGGCGTCCTTCGCCCGGCTGCTGCGGGTACGGCTGGCGAGGTCGAAGGGCATCGGCAGGCTCGCCTTCCCCCGCCCCGGGGTCGCCGAGGTGCAGGTGCGGTCGCTGGGCGGCCGGGTCGCCCTGCGCAGCCACAGCACCGACGTCAGCGTCCTCGGCGAGCTCGTCGTGTCCGACGGCTACGAGCCCGTCGTCCGCCTCCTCCCGCCGCCGTCCACCATCGTCGACCTCGGGGCCAACACCGGCCTCGCCGCCCGCTGGCTGCTCGGGGCGTACGCGCGCGCCGGCGGCCGCCCGCGGCTGCTCGCGGTCGAGCCCGAGCCCGGGAACCTCGAGGTCCTGCGCCGCAACGTGGCCGGGCTTCCCGAGGTCGCGGTCGCGCCGGTCGCGGTCGCCGCGGACGCGCGCGAGGTGACGCTGCGCACGACGAGCGGCGAGCACGGCTTCACCATGCTCGGTGACGGGCCGGGCGGCGTGCGGGTGCCCGCCCGCCCTCTCGCCGACCTGCTCGAGGAGCACGGCTTCGCCGAGGTCGGCCTGCTCAAGGTCGACATCGAGGGCGGCGAGCGCGAGGTGTTCGCCGACTGCTCGCCGTGGATCGGCCGGGTGCGCTCGATGGTCGTCGAGTGCCACGCCGGCTACACCGTCGAGGCGCTGCTGGCCGACCTCGAGCGCGGGGGCGGCGCGTTCGAGGTCCTCGACGTCGACCGCAAGCCGGCGTGGGGCTTCGAGGTCGCGGTCCTCCGAGCAGTCTGACCGCTACTTCGCCGAAGCACGCTTCTAGGAGCTGAGCTTCCGGAACCGCAGGACCGACAAGGGCAAGAACACCGCGACGAGCAGCAGCGGCCAGGCCAGCGCGATCTCCAGGGCGTGCTCCGCGGCGAAGGACGTGCCGCCGAAGCCGGGGTTGCCGAAGAGCTCGCGCGTCGCGGCCGCGGTCGCCGAGAGCGGGTTCCACTCGGCCACCGCCCCCAGCCAGCCGGGCATGGTCGACGGGTCGACGAGCGCGCTGGACAGGAACCCGACGGGCCACACCAGGATCTGCACCGCCACGACGGACTCCGGGCCCTTGACGAGCAGCCCGAGCCAGACGCCCACCCACACCAGCGACCAGCGCAGCAGCAGGAGCAGCCCGACCGCGGCGAGCGCCCGGGGCATCCCGCGGTGCGGCTCCCAGCCGACCAGCAGCCCGCAGGCGAGCATGACGGCCAGCCCGAGCGCCGCGCTGATCATGTCCGCGGCGCTGCGCCCCACCACCACGGCGGCGGGGTGCATGGGGATGGAGCGGAACCGGTCGGTCACCCCGCGGGCGGCGTCGGTGGCCACGGCGATCATGGTGACCTCCAGGCCGAACGCCATCGTGAGGGCGAAGAGGCCGGGCAGCAGGAACTCCCGGTAGCTCCCGCCGGCCGGCGACTCCATCGCGCCGCCGAACAGGTAGCCGAACATCAGCACCATGAGCACGGGGAAGAGCAGGCCCACCACGAAGGGGGCGGGCTGGTTGACCCAGTGCTGCACGTCGCGGCGGGTGATGACGTACGCGTCGGCGGCCGCCCAGCGGGCGCGCCCGGCGAGGGTCGCGGTGCTCATGCGGCCACCTCCGCACCGGCCGCCGGCCCGGTGAGGTGCAGGAAGACCTCGTCCAGCGTCGGGCGGCGCAGCCCCACGTCCTCGACCTCGATCCCCGCTCGCTCGAGCGCGTCGAGCACGGCCGCCAGCGTGCGTACCCCCTCCGGCGCGGGGGCCTGCACCCGCCGTGTCGCCTGGTCGGCCTGGGCCCCGGCGCCCGTGGCGCGGGCCACCAGAGCGGCGGCCGGCTCCAGGTCCCGCGCGTGCCGCACGACGGCCTCGACCCGGTCGGCGCCGAGCCGGGCCTTGAGCTCCTGCGGCGTCCCCTCGGCGACGACGGTGCCGCCGGCCACGACGCAGACCCGGCTCGCGAGCTGGTCGGCCTCCTCGAGGTACTGCGTCGTCAGCAGGACGGTCGTGCCCGCCGCGACGAGCCGCCGGATCGCCTGCCAGACGTCGGCGCGAGCGGCGGGGTCCAGCCCCGTGGTCGGCTCGTCGAGGAAGAGGACGGCGGGCCCGACGACCAGCCCGGCGGCGAGGTCGAGCCGGCGCCGCATGCCGCCGGAGTAGCCCGACACCTGCCGACCGCCCGCGTCGTCGAGGCCGAAGGCGGCGAGCAGCTCGTCGGCACGGGCCCGGGCCGTGCGGGGGCGCAGGTGGTGCAGGCGCGCGAACATCTCCAGGTTCTGCCGGCCGGTGAGGGCCTCGTCGAGGGCCGCGTGCTGGCCCACGAGCCCGATCGACGCGCGCACCCGCCCGGGGTCGCGCTCGACGTCGGCGCCGGCGACCCGCGCGGTGCCGGCGTCCGGGCGCAGCAGCGTCGAGAGGACCCGCACCGCGGTGGTCTTGCCGGCGCCGTTCGGGCCCAGCAGCCCGCAGACCGACCCGGCGGGAACCGCCAGGTCGAACCGCTCGAGGGCACGGACCGGGCCGAAGGACTTGCCCAGCCCCTCGGCGAGCACGGCGGGCTCCGTCGGTGACATCGCGGCCTCCTGACTGGGTACGGCGTACCCGGTAGCAGTTTCTGCGTACTGCATACCCAGTTCTAGGATGACTGACAAATGAGCGAGTACACCGGCCGCGGCGACCCGACGCTCGGCATGCAGCTGCTGTGGGGAGTGCGGGGCGCGCCCAGCCGGGGGCCGAAGCCGAAGCTGGACGTCGAGGCGGTCGTCCGTGGCGCGATCGCGGTCGCGGATACGGAGGGGCTGCCGGCGCTGTCGATGCGCAGGGTCGCCGACGAGCTCGGCGTCGGGGTGATGTCGCTCTACCGCTACGTGCCGAACAAGGCCCAGCTGATCGACGTCATGCTCGACCGTGTCTGCGCCGAGACCGCCCGGCCCGAGCAGGTCGAGGGGGGCTGGCGCGCCCGGCTGGAGCTCATCGCCCGCGAGGAGTGGAAGCTCTGCCTGCGCCACCCCTGGGTCCTGCAGGTGGCGGCGTCCCGGCCGCCGCTGGGCCCGAACGTCATCGCCAAGTACGACTACGAGCTGCGCGCCGTCGACGGCATCGGGCTCTCCGACCTCGAGATGGACGCCGTCGTCACGCTCGTGTCCGTGTTCGTGCACGGGGTCGCGCGGGGCGCGGTCGACGCGGCGGCCGCCCCGGTACGCACCGGGATGAGCGACCTGGAGTGGTGGGAGGCGCACGCCCCGCTGCTCGGGCAGGTCCTCGACGCCGACAAGTACCCGCTGGCCGTACGTGTCGGCGCGGCCGCGGGGGAGGAGTACCAGGCGGCCACCGCGCCGGAGCGGACGTTCGAGTTCGGGCTCGAGCGGCTGCTCGACGGGGTGGCGGCACTGGTGGACGCCAGGGGGCGCGCGTAGCCGTCTGCCCGCACGGGGCGATCGAGCACGTGGCCGGTTCTCGGGGGAAGCTGGCGGGATCCCGCTGGCCCACCGGCGACACGACGCGGCACAGTGCCCCGGTGACCACCCGACACCTGCTCGACCTCAGCCACCCGATCACCGACGGCATGGTGACCTACCCCGGGCTCGACGCCCCGGTGGTGCGCACCGTCGTCGACCGGCAGGACTCGGCGCGGCGGCTCGCTCCCGGCGTCTCGTTCGAGATCCTCGGCGTCGACCTGGTCGCCAACACCGGCACCTACCTCGACGCCCCGCGCCACTTCCACGCAGCAGGCGCCGACATCGCGTCCCTGCCGCTCGAGCGCCTGGTCGACGTCCCGGTGACGTTGGTCGACGTGCGCGGCGACGGACCGGTCGACGCCGCACGCCTCGCGCACGTGACGTGGGAACGTGGACGCGCGATTCTGCTGTGGACCGGCTGGTCGCGGCACTGGGGCTCCCCGGCGTACGTCACCGGCGGGCCGTTCGTGACGGCGGACGCCGTGCAGGTGCTGCTGGCCGCGGAGCCTGCTCTCGTCGGGATCGACGCGCTCAACATCGACTCGCCGGCGGACCCGGCCCGGCCCGCGCACTGCGGCCTGCTGCACGCCGGCGTCCCGATCGTCGAGCACCTCACCGGGCTGGACGAGCTGCACCGGGCGACCGGCGGCGAGGCGGGGCGGGCCCGGCTCACGGCCCTGCCCGCGCCGTTCGCGCAGCTCGGGACGTTCCCGGTGCGGGCCGTCGCGAGCGTGTCGGGGACGTAGGCCGGCGCGGTCAGGCGCCGGCGCCCTCCTGTGCGGCGCGATGGGCGAGGACGTCGTCCATGTGCGTCTCGGCCCACGCCTTGAGCGCGCCCACGACCAGTTGCAGCGACCGGCCGAGGTCGGTCAGCTCGTAGGTCACCGTGACCGGCACGGTGGGCGTCACCGTGCGCGTGACGAGGCCGTCGCGCTCCAACGAGCGCAGGGTCTGCGTCAGCATCTTCTGGCTGACCCCCGCCAACGCGCGGGCGAGCTCGGAGTAGCGCAGCGGGCGGGGCCCGGCTGCCCGGCCGCGCGCGCGGACCGGCCCACCGGTGCCGGCGAGCGCGCAGAGGGTCAGGGTCGTCCACTTGTCCGACACCCGGTCGAGCAGCTGCCGGCTCGGGCAGGCCGCGAGGAAGGCGTCGTACTCGGCCTTCGCCTGCGCCCGCTTCTGCGCCGCGGTCGTCGTCGCCACCCGTGGACCTCCTAACTCTCAGGACCCTAACGCACTTTGAGGTGCCTACTTCCCGTTGGAGAGTAGCGCCGGGCACGCTGAGCGGGTCCTCGGACAGGAACTCGTGACCAGCTGCGAAAGGCCCTCCATGAGCACGACCACCACCACGCTTCCCGGCGGCACCTGGCGCCTCGGCGACCTGGCCGTCACCCGCTTCGGCTACGGCGCCATGCAGCTCGCGGGCCCCGGCGTCATGGGGCCTCCGGCCGACCCTGACGGCGCTCGCACGGTCCTGCGGGAGGCCGTCGAGCTGGGCATCACGCACATCGACACCGCCCACGCGTACGGGCCCGGTGTCACCAACGAGCTGCTCCGGGAGGCGCTGCACCCCTACCCGGCGTCGCTGCGGATCGCGACCAAGGTCGGCGCGGTCCGCGACGAGCAGGGCGGCTGGCCGCCCGCCCGGAAGCCCGACGACCTGCGGCGCGCGGTCGAGGCGAACCTCACCACCCTCGGGGTGGATGTGCTCGACGTGGTCAACCTCAGGCTCGGCGACGCGAGCGGCCCGCGGCCCGAGCCGGTCGCGGAGTCGTTCGGGACGCTCGCCGAGCTGCAGCAGCAGGGCCTCATCCGGCACCTCGGGGTCAGCAACGCGACCGCCGAGCAGGTGGCCGAGGCGCGGGCCATCGCGCCGGTCGTGTGCGTGCAGAACATGTACAACCTCGCGGTGCGGCACGACGACGAGCTGATCGACGCCCTCGCCGCGGACGGCATCGCGTACGTGCCGTTCTTCCCGCTGGGCGGCTTCAGCCCGCTGCAGTCGGCAGCGCTGTCCGGCGTCGCCGCCCGGGTGGGCGCGGCGCCGATGGCGGTGGCCCTGAGCTGGCTGCTCCAGCGCTCACCCAACATCCTGCTCATCCCCGGGACGAGATCGGTCGATCACCTGCGGGAGAACGTCGCCGGGGCGGGGCTCGCCCTCTCCGCGTCCGACGTCGCGGAGCTGGACGGCATCGGCGGCTAGCGCCCTCCCGCCGACGGCAGCAGCCCCATCCGCTCCTTCGCCCGCAGCACCCGCAGCGCGGCGGCGTCGACCCGCTTGGCGAATCCCGAATCGGCCTTCACCTTCGCGAGGACGGCGGAGACCATCTCGGGGACGACGGACGGGTTGACGGTGAGCACCATGTCGCCGCCCGCCGCGAGGAACCGCACCGCCCGCTCGGCGGGTGACCACTCGGACAGCTGCACCGCGTTGCCGATGTCGTCGCTGATGACGACCCCGTGGAAGCCGAGGTCGTGGCGGAGCATGCCGTCGATCACGGTGGACGAGAAGGCGGCGGGCCTCGATGGGTCGATGCGCCGGTAGTAGGCGCTCGACACCATGACGAAGGGCGAGCCCGCCTTGACGGCCGCCGCGAAGGGCCGGAGGTACGCGTCCGTGCGGGTCGTCACCCGGTCCACGACGTTGCGGGCGGTGTCGGTGTTGGCGGTGACGCGCCCGAGCCCGGGGAAGTGCTTCACCGCCGTGCCGACGCCCGCCGCGAGCATGCCCCTGGTGACCGCGACCCCTGCTGCGGCGACCGACGTGGGGGTGTAGCCGTACTGGCGCTCCCAGTGGCCGATGGGGGCGTTCGACGCGGCCGCGGCCGGGCTGGGGACGGTGTCCACGACGGGGGCGAGGTTGAGGTTGACCCCCGCTCCCTGCAGTTGCCGGCCCCAGCTCCGGGCGCGGGCCATGAGGGTCGCCGTCGGCAGGCGGCCCTGGGCGAGCGCGCTCGGCATCGCCGAGAAGCCGGGGCCGCGCAGCACCTGGACCGCCCCGCCCTCCTGGTCGGTGGCGACGAAGAGCCCGGGGGCGGTGCGGCGTACCGCTGCCTGCAGCCGGTGGGCGACCAGGGCCGTCGGCCGGGACCCGGCGGTGCTCCGCCCGGTCAGCATCACGTTGCCGACCGCGTAGCGCGTGACGAGCTCGACCCCGGCGGCCGCGTCCGTAGCGGGCGTGCCGGCCATGAACAGCTGCCCGACCCGCTGGGCGGGGGTCATCGCCGCCAGCAGGGCGGTGGCCCGGTCCCGCGCGGGCGGGGGAGCGGCGTGCCCCTGCGACGGGACCGCCGCGGCCAGGACGCCGGCGGCCAGGGCCGCTCCGGCCAGCCGGAGGAGGGGGTGGCGCGCACGCACGGCGGCTCCTTTCTGCCGGCGGCCATCCTGCCCTGCCCGGCTCCCGCCGGTCCGCGGATCGGCCGAGCCGGGCGGACAGGGCATGCTGGGCTGCGTGCGGCAGCTTCTGGTCATCGGCATCGGCGCGGGCGACCCCGACTACGTCACCATTCAGGCGGTGAAGGCGCTCAACCGGGTGGACGTCTTCTTCGTGCTGGACAAGGGCGAGGCCAAGCAGGACCTGGTGGCGCTGCGCGAGGAGATCCTGCGGCGGCACGTCGAGCGCGACCATCGGGTCGTCTCGGCCCGCGACCCCGAGCGCGACGTCTCCGCGGGGCCGTACGCCGAGGCCGTCGAGGACTGGCGGCGGCGCCGGGCCGACGTCTGCGAGCGGATGATCCTGGACGAGCTACCCGACGGCGGGACCGGCGCCTTCCTCGTGTGGGGCGACCCCTCGCTGTACGACAGCACGCTGGGGATCGTCGAGGACATCGCGGCCCGCGGGAACGTCGAGCTCGACTACGAGGTCGTGCCCGGGATCAGCAGCGTGTCGGCGCTGGCCGCCCGGCACCGCACGGTGCTCAACCGGGTCGGCGGCGGCGTGCAGGTCACGACCGGCCGGCGCATGTCCGCGGGCTTCCCCGCCGACGTCGACGACGTGGCGGTCATGCTCGACGTGCGCCCGATGACCCGGCTTCCCGCCGAGGGCGTCGACGTCTACTGGGGGGCCTACGTCGGCACCCCCGACGAGATCCTGCTCGCGGGCCCGCTCGAGAAGGTCGCGCCGCGCATCGACGCGGCCCGCGAGGAGGCCCGTGCCCGCAAGGGCTGGATCATGGACACCTACCTGCTGCGCCGCCGCTCCTGACCGGCGTGCTGACGGTCCTGCTGCTCGGCGGCACCGCCGAGGCGCGCGATCTGGCCGAGCGGCTCGGCCGGGCCGAGGGGGTGCGCGTCGTGAGCTCGCTGGCCGGGCGCACCGCTGCCCCGCACCTGCCCGCCGGGGACGTACGCGTCGGCGGGCTCGGCGGGGCCGACGGGCTGCGCGCCTGGGTCGCCGCGCACTCCCCGGCCGCGGTCGTCGACGCCACGCACCCCTTCGCGGAGGCGGTGAGCCGGGCCGCGGCCACGGCCGCCGACGGCGACGCTTTTCCCCTGCTCCGGCTGGAGCGCCCGGGCTGGACGCAGGAGCCGGGCGACCGTTGGCACCGCGTGCCGTCGCTCGCCGCCGCCGCCGACCTGGCGCCGTCCCTGGGGCGACGCCCGTTCCTCACCACCGGCCGGCAGGGGCTCGAGACGTTCATCGGGCACCCGTCCTGGGGGGGGCTCGACGTGCTCGTCCGCACCGTGGACCCGCCGGCGGTGCCGCTGCCGGCGAGGTTCCGGCTGCGTCGGGACCGTGGCCCCTACGCGCTCGACGGCGAGCTGGGCCTGCTGCGGTCCGAGGCGGTCGACGTGGTCGTCACGAAGGACAGCGGCGGCACCTCCACCGCCGCCAAGCTCGCCGCTGCCCGGGCGCTCGCGCTGCCCGTGGTGATGGTCGAACGGCCGGTGCTGCCGCCCGTCGCTCGGGCGGAGTCGGTGGACGCGGCGGCCGCTTGGGTTTCGGCCTTGCTTATATAAGCGAACGCTACTACCTTTGCCCGCGTGCACGCGTTCGAGGTACTCGGCGACCCGGTCCGCCGCCGGATCGTGGAGCTGCTCGCCGACGGCGAGCTCTCCTCCGGCGACATCACCGCCGTGGTGCAGGAGGAGTTCGGCATCTCCCAGCCCGCTGTGTCGCAGCACCTGCGCGTGCTGCGCGACAACGGGTTCGCCAGCGTCCGGCCCCAGGGGGCCCGCCGGCTGTACGCCCTCGACGCGGGCCCGCTCGCACAGATCGACGAATGGCTCGGGCGCTACCGCCGCTTCTGGGCGCAGCGCCTCGACGCCCTCGACACCGAGATCCGGCGGGGACGCCGGGACAGGAGGACCCCATGACCACAGCGACCACCCCGCTCGGCCGCGTCCTGCGCGACCGCGACGGCGTGCGCCTCCAGTTCGTCCGCACCTTCGACGCGCCGGTCGAGGACGTGTGGTCCGCGCTCACCGAGCCCGACCGGATGGAGCGCTGGATCGGCACCTGGACCGGCGACCCCGCGTCCGGGAACGTGCTGTTCGCCATGACGAGCGAGGGCGACGTGCAGCCCGAGCCGGTGCGCATCGTGCGCTGCGAGCCGCCGCACGTGCTGCAGCTGGAGATGGCGACGGGCGACGGCCCGTGGCCCGTGACGGCGACGCTGCGCGAGCAGAGCGGGCGCACCGAGCTGACGTTCGTCCACGAGCTGGCCGAGCCCTACGACGCGAGCGCGATCGGCCCGGGCTGGCAGTACTACCTCGACCGGCTCGACGCCACGGTCCGCGGGGCCGAGCCGGCGGCCGACTTCGAGCCGTACTACCCGGCGCTGAAGGACGCGTACCCGGTGCCGGAGGCAGCAACGCCCTGACGAGCCGTCACGGAGCCGGCAGCTCGACCCCCGTCAGCTGCGCGCAGCGGGCGAGCAGCTCCTCCTGCACGCGCTCGTCGGACGCCGCGGGGTGCGGCTGCTGCCGGCGCTGGTGGTGCAGGTACGCCCCGGTGAGCTCGCCGGAGCCGCCCGCGGCCAGCCAGGCCTGCGTCACGGCGCCGAGCCGCAGGTCGTCGGGGGCGCCCCGCCCGCCCATGCGGGTCGGCACCCAGCCGGGGTCGACCGCGTTCGACCGCACCTGCGGCCAGCGCCGCGCCACCGCGAGCGCGAGGACGACGTCGAGCAGCTTGCTGTCGGCGTACGCCTGGGAGCCGTTCCAGCGCTTGCGCTCCCACTGCAGGTCCGACAGGTCGGGGTCGCCGCCGCGGTGCATCCCGGACCCGAGGTAGACCAGGCGGTCGGGGCGCTGGACCAGCGCGGTGAGCAGGTACGCCGACAGCACGTTGACCGCGAACACCTGGGCCAGCCCGTCCTCCGTCTGGGCCCGGCGCTGCTCCTGGTAGCCGACCGCGGCGTTGTGGATCACCGCGTCGTACCGGCCCAGGCCGTTCGCCTGGGCCGCGACGTCGCGGGTCTCGGCGAGGCTGGACAGATCACCGACTACGACCGCCTCGGCCTCGGGGAGCGCACGCTCCGCGTCGTCCCGGCGTCGGTCGTTGCGGGCGTGGAGCGTGACCCGGTGGCCCTGCTCGGCGAGGAGGCGGGCCGCCAGCAGGCCGAGGCCGTCGCTGGAGCCGGTGACGAGGACGCGTGCCATGCGCCGGTCCTTCCCCGCGGCCGCCGTCCCGCCACCTGCAGGCACGGGCGGAGCGCTGCGCACGCCGTGCCGTGCGCAGCGCTCCCCGAGGTGTGGGCTCAGACGGCCGAGGACTCCGCCGGCTCCGCGCCCTCGGGCGCCGTCGTGCCGCCGCCCGTCCCGCCGCCGCCCGTCGCCGCGTCCTCCGGGCAGTCAGCGCGCCGGCCGTCGGCGACGCCGCGCGCCGCCCCTCCGGGCGACACGTCCGCCGAGTAGCCCGACGACGGCGTGGGCGTCGTCGTCGCCGCGCTGGCGCTGAGCGTGCCGGTGAGCACACCGCCGGCCACGACGCCTGCGGCCAACAGGCCGAGGCCTGCGGCGTACCTCCTGCCGTTCGCGATCCTCGTACCCATGACGTCTCCTCTCCTCCAGGCCCCCGGTCGGGGCCGCTTCTTCGAGGCTGCGCCCGTCGGATGTGCGCCGAGTGAGCCGCGGCTGTGCGGTTCTTGGCAGGAGGGACCTGCAGTTCCTGAACGTGACATCAGCGAAGCTCGCACCCCGAGCCGGAGCGACGCCCGCGTCGATCACCTTCCGCCGGTGTGCCGGGGGCGTCGAGGGGTATCGAGAGCCGGCGTGGGACGGGCGCGAGGGGACCGGGGATGGCCGACGTCGAGGTGAGCAGCTGGGTGGAGCTGATCGACGCGCTCTACGACATCCCGCAGACCAGCCTGGGCAGGTACCGGTCGAGCCTGCTCTACCGTGGCGTGTGCGACAGCTCCTGGAGCCTGGAGACGAGCCTGGTGCGCATGGGGCCGCACCACCGGGACGTCGAGGAGCCGCTGCTGCGCAGCTTCCGCAAGTACGCCGAGCCGGGATCGCTCGCCGCCGACTCGCTCTGGATGACGCTCTCCCTGGCCCAGCACCACGGGGTGCCCACCCGGCTGCTCGACTGGACGCTCGCCCCGCGGGTCGCCGCGCACTTCGCGACCTCGGACGAGCAGAAGTACGACTGCGACGGGGCGATCTGGTGCGTCGACGTCGTCCGCGCGCGCGAGCTGCTGCCGGGAAGGCTGCGCGACATCCTCGACCGCGAGAGCGCGTTCTACTTCTCGGTGGAGATGCTGTCGGGGATCCGGTCGCTGCAGGAGCTTGACGCCTATGCGGAGGAGGGGGAGTTCGCCCTCTTCTTCGAGCCGCCCTCGCTCGACGCGCGCATCATCAACCAAGCCGCGGCGATGTCGGTGATGCCGGGCGCGAGCCTGTCGATCGCACGCTTCCTCGAGGCCCACCCCGACCTGTGGTCGCGCGTCATCATCCCGGCCACGCTCAAGTGGGAGGTCCGGGACAAGCTCGACCAGGACAACGTGACCGAGCGGATGCTCTTCCCCGGGCTGGACGGGCTCGCGCGCTGGCTCAAGCGCTACTACGGCCTCGGCCCGGCCGACCGGGTCGTCGCGGGCGAGGGGGGAGACGTCCCAGGCGAGGCGAGCCCGGGGCAGGCGGAGCCGCGCTGACCTGCCCCATGTCCCGGAGGGGGCGCTCTGCGTCCTGTGGCACCGCCTCGCACCTCCGGTCGGGGGTGCGAAGCGGTGCCGGCACGTGGCAGCGGCGGCCGTCAGACCGGGCGCGGCGACCAGGCGAGCGCGCTGCCCGCGGCGGCGACGGCGGCCAGCAGCCCCAGCCCCGCGACACCCGCGGCGACCCCGCGCCGCTCCGTCGTGTAGCCGACCTGGCTGCCGATGTCCGCGTAGACGCCCTGCAGCTCGCTGCCGCTGGCCGCCTCGTAGGCCTGGCCGCCGGTCTCCTGCGCGAGAGCCGCCAGGGACGGCGCGTCCACCGGGACGTTGACCACGCCCTGCGCCGTGCTGACGACCCCGCTCTCGGTGCCGTAGGCGATCGTCGACACCGGCACCCCCGCGGCCTTGGCCTGCTCGGCGGCCTCGACCAGCGAGCGCCCGGTCGTGTTGGCGCCGTCCGACAGCAGCACCAGCCGTGCCGGAGCGGCGGACTGCCCGGCCGCGCCGGGCACGCCCGCGACGGCGTCGAGGCCGGAGAAGACCGCCTCGCCGATCGCGGTGCCGTTGCCGAGCTGCAGCGTGTCGATCGCCGCCTCGACCGCCGCGTGGTCCTGCGTCGCCTCGACCACGGTCGCCGCCGAGCCGGAGAACGCGACCAGCCCGACGTTGAACTTCTCCGGCAGGCCCGCGACGAACTCCCGGGCCGCCGCCTTCGCCTCGGTGATGCGGTCGGGGCTCACGTCCTCGGCCGCCATGGACAGCGACACGTCCAGGGCCACGATGACCGTGGCGCGCTCACGTGCGACCTGCACTTCGGCCGTCGGCGCCGCGAACGCCGCCGTCGTCGTGCCGAGCGCGAGGAGCATGAACGCCGCCGCCACGTGCTTGCGCCACCCGAGCCGGGGCAGCGATGCCGCGACCAGGCCCAGGCCCGGCAGCGGGACGGCCTCCGCCGAGCGGCGGCGCTGCAGGAGGACGTACGCCACGGCGAGCGCGGCGACGCCGGCCAGCAGCCACAGGCGGACGGGCTCGTCGAACCCGAGTCCGGTCATCAGGCCCTCCCGGCGGCGACGACGGCGCGGGTACGCCGGCGGCGGGTCAGGTAACGGGCGACCTGGGGGAGCCAGTCGTCCTCGGTGCGCACCACCACGTGGTCGGCGCCGGCCGCGCGCACAGCCAGGCGCTGCTCCTCGGCGCGGGCCGCCGCCGCCTCGGCGTACCGCTCGCGGGCCCGCGGCGTCGTGCGGACGTCGACCTCGCGTCCGGTGTCCGGGTCGACCAGGCGCAGCACGCCGACGGCGGGCAGCTCGCGCTCGCGCCGGTCGACGATCTGGGCCACGACGACGTCGTGCCGGGCAGCGAGCAGGCGCAGCGGGCGCTGCCACTGCTCCACGGGCTCGAGCAGGTCGCTGACCACCGCGACCAGCCCGCGGCGCCGCTGGCGGGCGGCCACGGCCCGGAGCCCGGCGGCCAGCCGGTCATCGGACGGCCCCGTCTGCCGCGGTTGCCGGAGCATCGCGCTCAGCGTCGCGTACGCCCCGGCGGAGCCGGACCGCGGCGGCAGCGCGCGGATGCCGTCGTTCCCGAGCAGCAGCGCGCCCACCCGGTCGCCGGGCCCCTTGGCCATGTGGAGGAACGCGGCGGCGACGGCGATGCCCACGTCGCGCTTCTCCGCGGTCGCCGTGCCGAACGACATCGAGGACGACAGGTCCAGCAGCAGCGTCGTCTCCAGCTCGCGCTCGGCGACCGTGGTGCGGATGTGCGTCTCGCCGGTGCGGGCGGTGATCGCCCAGTCGATGCGGCGGACGTCGTCCCCGGCCGCGTACGCCCGGGCGTCGGCCGCCTCGCCGCCGGGGCCGGGCAGGAAGCCGAGGTGGTCGCCCTGCAGCAGCCCGTCGAGGCGGCGGGTCACCGTCATCGACAGCCGGCGGACGGTACCCGGCGGCACCAGTGGCGGGGGAGGGAGCTCGGTCACGCGGCGCTCGCGTCGGCGACGGCCCCCTGGGCCGGGGCGACCATCGGCGGGGGGACGACCGCGAGCGCCTTCTCGACGATCGAGCGGGCCGGCACGGCGTCGGCCAGCGCGTCGTACGTCAGCACGATGCGGTGCGCGAGCACGTCGACCGCCAGGTCCGAGACGTCCGCGGGCAGCACGTATCGGCGGCCGCGCAGCAGGGCCAGCGCTCGCGCGCCCTGCACGAGCCCCAGCGAGCCGCGGGGCGAGGCGCCGCTCGCGATGAGCGGGGCCAGCTCGGGCGCCTGCCACGCCGCCGGGTCGCGGGTGACCATGACGAGGCGGACGGCGTACTCGGACACCGCGTGGTGCACGAAGACCTCGTCCACCTCGGCCTGGGCGGCCAGCAGCTGGTCGGTGTCGAGCACCTGCTCCGCACGCGGCGGGCGGACCGACATGCGGCGGACGATCTCCAGCTCGTCGCCCATGCTCGGGTGCGGCACGTCGACCTTGAGCAGGAACCGGTCGCGTTGCGCCTCCGGCAGCAGGTAGACGCCCTCGCTCTCGATCGGGTTCTGGGTGGCCAGCACGAGGAACGGCTTGGGCAGCGGGTACGTCAGGCCGCCGATCGACACCTGACGCTCGGCCATGACCTCGAGCAGTGCGGACTGCACCTTCGCGGGGGCGCGGTTGATCTCGTCGGCGAGGACGAGGTTGGCGAAGACCGGCCCGAGCTCGACGTCGAAGCGCTCGCTGGACGGGCGGTAGACGCGGGTCCCGACGATGTCCGACGGAACGAGGTCGGGGGTGAACTGCAGGCGGGCCGAGGTGCCGCCCACGACGGTGCCGAGGGTCTCGACGGCGAGCGTCTTGGCGACGCCTGGGACGCCCTCGAGCAGGACGTGGCCGCGGGCCAGCAGCGCGACGAGCATCCGCTCGATCATCCGGTCCTGCCCGACGATGACCTTCTTCATCTCCATCAGCACCTGCTCGAGCAGGTGGCTGGTCTCTGTCGGCTCGGTGGGGTGCATGAATACTCCTGAATCTCTCTGCGGGTGTTGAGAAGTGCGCGCCGCCGTCAGGCGAGACGGCCGAACCAGAGGAGGGACGGGACGGCCGTCCCGAGGAGGAGGACCAGGCCCACGCCGGCGACCTCGTCGGAGACGTCCCTGCGCTCGGTCCGCGGGATGATCTGCTCGCCGATGTCGGTGTAGACGTCCTGCAGCTCGGCGGCGCCCGCGGCGCGGTAGGCGGTGCCGCCCGTCCCGTCGGCGATCTGCTGCAGCAGGGCGAAGTTGACCGGCGCCGTGACCTGCCGGCCGTCGAACACCTGCCCGGCGCCTGACTCCGTGCCGAGGCCGATGGTCGAGACCGGGATCTGTGCGTCGGCCACCGCCTGCACCGCCTGCTCGACGGGCGTCCCGGTCGTGCTGTCACCGTCCGAGAGCAGGACGAGCCGGGCGGCGGGCGGGCTCCCCGCCGCGGCGGTGGCAGACGTCAGGTCCAGGGACCGCAGAGCGGCGTCGAGCGAGAGCTGCAGCGCGCTGCCCATCGCGGTGCCGCCGTCCATCGTGAGGGTGTCGACAGCGGCGGCGACCGACTCGTGGTCGGCGGTGGGAGCCGCGACGAGGCGGGCGCCGGCGCTGTACGCCACCAGCCCCACGTCGATGTCGTCGGGCAGCTCGCGGACGAACTGCTGGGCGGTCTGCTTCGCGACCGTGAAGCGGTTCGGCGCGACGTCGTTCACCTGCATCGAGGTGGACACGTCGAGGGCGATGACGACGACCGCGCGCTGGTCCTTCGTCGTCGCGACGACGGACGGGCGGGCGAACGCCGTCGTGAGCGCCACGATGCCGAGGGCCAGCCCGGCCGCGGCGACCCGTCGGCGCCAGCCGGTGCGCGCGGCGCCCAGCGACGGGCGGAGAGCGGCGTCGGCGTACTGCTCGGCGGTGCGGCGCCGCCGGAGGACTAGGCCGGCTGCCAGCGCCGCCAGCGCGAGGCCGGCGAACGCCCACAGCCGGGCGGGGGACTCGAAGGCGAGGTCGGAGGGCACGAGTTCACTGTTCGTGGCCTGCCTGCCGCCTGACTGGGCGCTACCTGGACGTTCGCTGTGATTCTCAGGTGTCCGGTGCAACGGCGCGAGCGGTGGCCGGGACGACCTTCCACGCGACCACCGCCGCCGCCACGAGGAGCAGGGCGGCGACCGCCGAGCTCAGCTGCATCGCCTCGGCGAAGGCGTGCCGGGCCGCGTCGAGCAGGCCGGCGCCGCCCTCACCGGTCGCGGCGGCCTGCTGCGCGCCCATGGCGAGCGACTCGGTGACGGCCTCGCGCGTGCCGGCCGAGACGCCGGACAGGTCGGGCAGCGCGGAGCGGTAGAGCAGGGTGTGCAGCGTCCCGAGCAGCGCGATGCCGAGCGCCACCCCCAGCTCGTAGGACATCTCGGAGATGGCCGAGGCCGCCCCCGCCCGCTCACGTGGCACGGCGCTGAGGATCGCGTCGGTCGACGCGGTGAAGGCGACGCCGACCCCGAGCCCGATGACGACCAGCCCGACGGCCATCCCGGCGTACCCCGGACGGCCCTCC
This sequence comes from Motilibacter aurantiacus, assembly GCF_011250645.1. Classification (NCBI taxonomy): domain Bacteria; kingdom Bacillati; phylum Actinomycetota; class Actinomycetes; order Motilibacterales; family Motilibacteraceae; genus Motilibacter; species Motilibacter aurantiacus. The sequence continues at coordinate 211,148 of NZ_JAANNO010000006.1, read as the reverse complement.
ATGACGGCCAGGACGGCGAGCCCGGCAGCGGCGACCAGCAGCGACGCGGCCAGTGCGCGCCCGACGCCCAGCCGGCCGATGAGCCCGGCCGCGACGGCCGCGACCGCGATGGAGGCCAGGGTGATGGGCAGCTCACGGAGGCCGGCCTGGAGCGGGGAGTAGCCACGGACCAGCTGGAGGTACTGCGAGAAGAAGAAGAGCAGGCCGCTGAAGGCGAAGATGGCGATGAGCGATGCCATGACGGTCCCGCTGAACGACCGGTTGCGGAACAGCGTCACGTCGACGAGCGGGGCCGCCAGGCTCCGCTGGCGGCGTACGAATCCCGCGCCCGCCGCCGTGCCGACCACCGCGGCCAGCACGCCGGCGGGGTCGAGGCCCTCCTTCGCGGTGTGCTTGACCGCCCACACCAGCGGCACGATCGCGGCGATCGAGAGAGCTGCGCTCGGCAGGTCGAACCGGCCCGGCCGGGGGTCCCGCGACTCCGGCACCAGCGCGGCAACCGCGACGAGCACGACCAGCATGACCGGCACGTTGACCAGGAAGACCGAGCCCCACCAGAAGTGCTCGAGCAGGACCCCGCCGACCAGTGGCCCGAGCGCGGCGCCGCCGGAGGCGCCGGCCGACCAGATCGCGACCGCCCGGGTGCGCTGGGAGGGGTCCGGGAAGACGTTGCGCACGATCGACAGGGTCGACGGCATGAGCGTGGCGCCGGCGACGCCGAGCAGCACGCGGGCCGCGAGAAGCCACTCGGGGCTGGTCGCGAAGGCCGCGAGGACCGATGCGCCGCCGAAGCCGGCCACCCCGAGCAGGAGCAATCGTCTGCGGCCGATCCGGTCGGCCAGCGTGCCCATGCTGAGCAGCAGCCCGGCGAGCACGAACGAGTACGCGTCGCCGATCCAGAGCAGCTGGTTGGTGGTCGGCGCGAGGTCCGCGGTGAGCGCCGGGACGGCCAGGGCCAGCACGGTCCCGTCGACCGCGAGCAGCGTCACCGCGAGCGTCAGCGCTGCGAGCGCGCCCCACTGGCGCGCTGTCACTCGCTGCTGCTCCGGGTGTGCGTCAGTGACCGTGGAGAGCTCCGCCATGCTCGCACCGTACCGACCATTCGGTCGGCACTGCAAACCATCTGGTCGGCTATGCTGGAGCCAACTCGGTGCACGGGAGGGCGCGGTGCCACCACGCGAGCGGGACACGGCGAGGACCCGACGTGCGGTGCTGGACGCCGCTGCGCGCGCGGTCGTCGCCCACGGGGCAGGGGTGAGCCTCGACGTCGTGGCCCGGCACGCCGGCGTCTCCAAGGGCGGCCTGCTGCACCACTTCGGCTCCCGCGACGCCCTGCTGCTCGAGGTCGCGAACGACCAGGCCGACCAGTTCTTCCAGGCCGTGCAGAGCGCCGTCGACCCGGCCGACCGTGCTCCGGGCCGGCTGGCCCGGGCGTACGTGCGCGTGACGTTCGACGCCCTCATCGAGGACACGCTCGACGTGGACTACGTCCTGCTCGTCGCCGCGCTGTCCTCCGTCCCCGGCGTGACCGAGGCGATGCGCCGGGACCAGCAGCGGTGGGACGCCGCCCTGTCGGCCGACGGGCTGGACCCCCAGCGCACCTTCCTCGTCGTGCGGGCGGCCGACGGCACCGCGGTCGCCGGGCTGTACGAGGGCGGGTACGACGTCGACCAGCTGCGCCGCGCCCGCGAGCTGCTGCTCGCCCTGACCAGGGACACCGGCCCCCTCGTCCGGCTGTAGCGGCTGAAGGCCCGGTGCCCGGGCCGCCTCGTCCGCCGCCCGGCGTGCGCCGGCGGCCCGTAGATCCCGGTCCCCTGGGCGACCGCCAGCCGCGCGTCCTCCGACCGGACGACCCACAGCTGCGTCGACTCCGGCGGGAGCACGCTCTGCCACAGCCAGTCGGCAGCGACGCGCAGCCGGTTCGCCATGGCCGGGAGGGCGTACAGGTGGTAGGCCCGCGTGACCACCTTGGCGAGCGGCCCGGTGAGCGGCACGCCGAGCGGCTTGGCCACGGCGTCCCAGCCGCCGAGGTCCGTGACGAGGCCGAGGTCCTTGTGCTTGTACGCCCGGGGCGTGCCGACCCCGAGGCTCGCCGCGATGTTCCGGCCGAGCGCGGTGCCCTGGCGCTGCGCGTGCTGGGCGGTGGGCGGGGTCGCCGGACGCTCCCCGTCGAGCTTCGCGGCGGTCAGGTCGGGGACCGCGGCCGCGTCGCCCGCGGCCCAGACACCGGCCAGGCCTGGGACCGACAGGTCCGGCTCGACGACGAGGCGCCCGCGGCGGGTGGGCAGGCCGAGGCTCTCGATCAACGGGCTGGGGGCGACGCCGGCTCCCCAGAGCAGGGTGCGCGTGGCGACCGCGGTGCCGTCGGTCAGCCGCACGGCCCGCTCGTCGCCCGCGGCGACCGAGACGCCCAGCCGCACCTCGACGCCGCGCTTCTCCAGCAGGCGCAGCGCCCGCCGGCCCAGGCTCGGTCCGAGCTCGGGCAGGACCGTCGGCGAGACGTCCACGAGCACCCACCGCACGTCGCGCGCGTTCGTCCGGCTCCACCGCCGCTCGATCCGGCGCAGCCAGCGCTGGGTCCGCGCGACGACCTCGGTGCCGGTGTAGCCGGCGCCGACCGCCACCACCGTGAGCAGTGCGGCCCGCTCGGCGCGGCCCTCGGCCGTGTCGGGCAGCGCATCGGCCAGGTCGAGCTGGCGCAGCAGGTGGTCACGCAGGTAGACCGCCTCGACGAGCGTCTTGAGCCCGCGGGCGTGGTCCGGCGCGCCGGGGATCGCGAACTGCCGGGTGACCGACCCGGGCGTGAGTGCCAGTCGGTCCCAGTGCAGGGCCTCGTCCCGCTCCTCGCCGTTCGCGTCGATCGAGCGGACCGTGACGGTCCGGCCGGACAGGTCCCCGGCGGACACGCGGCCGAGGACGAGCCGGGCCTTCGGCAGCGCGCGGCGCAGCGAGACAGCGATGTGCCGTGCCTCGACGACCCGGTGGCCACCTCCGGTAGGAGCGGGCTGTAGAGCAGGTAGTCCGTCGGGTTGACGAGGACCAGCTCGGCCCGCCCGCGCGGCAGGTGCCGCTGCAGGTGGCGCAGGGCGTAGAACCCCGCGAACCCTCCGCCGACGATGACGATGCGCCTCCGACCGTTGCTCATGGTGCCCTCCTGGCGGGCTTCCGGCGTCCCTGATGGGCGCCTTCACCACGAGGACGGGACACTGCCGCGGCGTGTGACATGGCCGCCTCGCCCTCCTGATGTCACACCTGCGCGCCCTCGCCCGTCCATCCGGCATGACGAACGGGATGACGATCGCGGTGGCGGGCGGGACGGGCCTCATGGGACGACTCGTGATTCAGGAACTACGCAGCAGTGGTTGCACGCCTGTCGTGCTCTCCCGGTCGCACGGGGTCGACCTGACGACGGGGCGCGGCCTGGACGCGGCGCTGGACGGGGCAGACGCCGTGGTCGACGTGGGCAACGTGACGACGACGAGCCGGGCCCGGTCGCTGGGCTACTTCGGGACGGCGACCAGCCACCTGCTCGACGCGTCGGCCCGCGCCGGCGTCCGCCACCTCGTCGCGCTCTCGGTGGTGGGCGTCGACCGGGTCGGCCTCGGCTACTACGCCGGCAAGCTCCGGCAGGAGGAGCTGCTCGCGGCCGGCGGGGGCCCCTGGACCGTGCTGCGTGCCACGCAGTTCCACGAGTTCGCCGGGCAGTTGCTCAGCGGGGTGCGCGGGCCGCTCGTCCCCGTGCCCCGGATGCTCAGCCGACCGGTCGCCGCCCGCGAGGTCGCCGCCGAGCTCGTCCGGCTCGTGCAGCGGGAGCCGCAGGGGATGGCGACGCCCATCGCCGGGCCGGAGCAGCTGATGATGCCGGAGATGGTGCGCCGGCTGCTGAGTGCGCAGGGCTCGCGCCGGCTCGTCATCCCCGTCCCCGTCCCCGGTGCCACCGGGAGGGCCTTGTCGGGCGGTGGCCTGTTGCCCGAAGGTGACTTCGTGCACGCGAAGCAGACGTACGACGAGTACCTCCTCGCCACGAGCGGTGGCCGCCCGTGACGAGGCCCGAGGAGCTGGCCGCGGACTACACGCGCATCCGCTCCCGGCTGGTCGGCATCGCGTACGCCGTCGTCGGCACGGTGGCGGAGGCCGAGGACGTCGTCTCGGACTGCTGGCTGAGGCTCGTGGCCGCCGATGCCGACGAGGCGGTGCGCGACGTCGAGGCGTGGTCGGTGGTGGCCGTGTCGCGCCGGGCGCTCGACGTGCTGCGGTCGGCGCGGGTCCAGCGCGAGGCGTACGTCGGGCCGTGGCTGCCCGAGCCCCTGTTCGACGCGCCTGCACAGCCGTCGTCGGGCGTCGGTGACCCCGCGGACCGCGTCACGCTCGACGACTCGGTGAGCTACGCGCTCATGGTCGTGCTGGAGACGCTGTCGCCGGCCGAGCGCGTGGTCTGGGTGCTGCACGAGGTGTTCGGCATGCCGCTGTCGGAGGTGGCCGACGTGGTCGGCCGGACCCCGGCGGCCGTCCGGCAGCTCGCCGTGCGGGCGCGGGCGCACGTCAAGGCGGGGGCGCCTCGGATGGACGTGCCCGCCGGCGCACACGGGAAGACGGTGTCGGCCTTCCTCGAGGCGGCGGGCAACGGCGACCTCGCCGGGCTGGTGTCCCTGCTCGACCCCGACGTCGTCCTCACGAGCGACGGCGGCGGGGTCGTCAACGCGGCCCGCCGGCCGGTCACCGGCGCCGAGCGGGTGGCCCGCTTCCTGCTGGGGGTCGCGCAGAAGCGCAAGTGGGGGGCAGGCGACCGCGTCGAGGCGATTCTCGTCAACGGCGGGCCGGGGCTCGCGTTCTACGCGGAGGGGCGGCTGAGCTCGGTCGCCGCGCTGACCGTCGTCGACGGGCGCGTCACGCGGGTCGACATCGTCCTGGCGCCGGCGAAGCTGGGGCAGGCCTAGGCTCGCGTCGTGGGCGCGGCGTCGGACGGTATGACCCTGCGCCGGGCCTCCCGCGAGGACCGGGACCTGCGGCAGGCTCTGGCAGCTCGTCCAGCACGACCTGGCGGACTACCGACCTGTGCTTCCGTCGTCGACGGGAGGTACCGCGACGAGCGCCTGCAGCAGGCCTCGACGGGCCCGGGCCGTGCGGCGTGGGTCCGGACGCCGGCCGGCCGCCCGGCGGGCTTCGCCGTCGCCCGCGGGCTCGACGCCAGCCCGTACGTCCTGAGCCGCGTCTTCGTCGTACGCGGCGCGCGTCGCGGCGGTGATGGCGGCGGTCGGCGCCGCGTGCTCCTCGGCTCAGTGGGCGTGCGCGTGGGGATGCCCGTGCGGGTGGGGGTGCCCGTGGTCGTGGGAATGGCCGTGCGGGTGCCCGTGGTCGTGGGAATGGCCGTGCGGGTGCGCCGGGTCGTCCGGGTGATCGTGCGGGGCCTGCGGGAGGCCGACCTTGGCCTCGCGCCCCGGCATCGCGATGCGGTACATGCAGGTGTCGCAGTTGTTCCTGATGCCGCCGGCGACCGCCTCCTCGTACCGGGAGATCACCACCTCGGCGAGCTGGTCGCAGTCCCCGATCAGGCCCGCGCAGCGGACGTCGACCTCCGGGTGCTCGGCCGCCCAGGCCTGCGCCTGCGCGACGATCCGGTCGGGCAGCACGCCGGCGAACATGAAGTACGGCAGCACCACGACCCGCGCGGCGCCGAGCATGCGGCAGCGCTCGAGCGCGGCCGGGACGCCGGGCCTGGCCAGGCTGATGAACGAGGACTCGACGCCCGCCAGGCCGCGCCCCTCCTCGAAGAGCCGGCCGGCCCGGAAGACCTCGGCGTTGGCGTCCGGGTCGGTCGACCCACGCCCGACGAGGACGACGTGCGTCCCGGCCCGCTCGGCGTCGTCGAGCACCGCCGACAGCCGCTCGTCCAGCGCGTCGAGGATGCGCGGGTCGGCGGCGAGCGGGCGGCCGTACGCGTACGTCATCGCGGGGTGGCGCTCCCGCTCCCGGTCGAGCGCCGCGGGGATGTCGCCCTTGGCGTGGCCCGCGGCGACGAGCATCAGCGGCACGGCGACGAGATGGCGGTGGCCGGCCCCGACCAGGCCGGCCACGGCGTCCATCAGCGGGGGAGGCGCGAGCTCGATCAGCCCGCCACCGACCGCGACGCCGCGTCCGGCCATGAGGGCGGCGACCCGGCGGGTGAAGCCCGTGAACTGCTCGACCCCGGCGGCGTCGCGCGTCCCGTGACCCACGATCAGCAGTGGGGGCCGGGAGGTGGTGGCGGTCGAGGGGGGCGGAAGGACGACGGCAGTGACGGACACCGCGACAGTGTGACCCGGCGGCGGCTACAGTGAAAGTATCTCGACGTCGAGATATATCGTCAGGTCCAGGTAAGCCTCGCCTTACTGCCTGACGGAGGCGGGAGCGGGGCAGGATGAGCGAGATTGCCTTGGTCCCGCACCGGGACGCATTGGGAGGAGAGCGCTCGTGAGCGTGGACAGCTTCGGCAGCAAGGGCCGGCTCGACGTCGGCGGCACGGACTACGAGATCTTCCGGCTGAACGCCGTGGAGGGCGCCGAGCGGCTGCCGTACAGCCTCAAGGTGCTCCTGGAGAACCTCCTGCGCACCGAGGACGGCGCCAACATCACCGCCGACCACATCCGCGCGCTCGCGCAGTGGGACGCCGACGCCGAGCCGAGCGTGGAGATCCAGTTCACGCCCGCCCGCGTCGTCATGCAGGACTTCACCGGCGTGCCCTGCGTGGTCGACCTGGCCACCATGCGCGAGGCCGTCCGCGACCTGGGCGGCGACGCCACGAAGATCAACCCGCTCGCCCCGGCCGAGCTCGTCATCGACCACTCGGTCATCGCCGACCTGTTCGGCGCCCCGGACTCGTTCGAGCGCAACGTCGACCTCGAGTACCAGCGAAACCGCGAGCGCTACCAGTTCCTCCGCTGGGGCCAGACCGCGTTCAGCGAATTCAAGGTCGTGCCCCCGGGCACCGGAATCGTGCATCAGGTGAACATCGAGCACCTGGCGCGCACGGTCATGACGCGCGAGGTCGACGGCGCGCTGCGCGCCTACCCCGACACGTGCGTCGGCACCGACTCCCACACCACGATGGTCAACGGCATCGGCGTGCTCGGCTGGGGCGTCGGCGGCATCGAGGCCGAGGCCGCGATGCTCGGCCAGCCGGTCAGCATGCTCATCCCGCGGGTCGTCGGCTTCAAGCTGACCGGCGAGCTGCCCGAGGGCGCGACCGCCACCGACCTCGTCCTCACGATCACCGAGATGCTGCGCAAGCACGGCGTCGTCGGCAAGTTCGTCGAGTTCTACGGCCCCGCGGTCTCGAACGTCCCGCTCGCCAACCGCGCCACCATCGGCAACATGAGCCCGGAGTACGGCTCCACCTGCGCCATCTTCCCGATCGACGAGGAGACGGTCCGCTACCTCAAGCTCACCGGCCGGTCCGAGGAGCAGGTCGCGCTCGTCGAGGCGTACGCGAAGGAGCAGGGCCTCTGGCACGACCCGGCGGCCGAGCCGGCGTACTCCGAGCACGTCGAGCTCGACCTGTCGACGATCGTCCCGTCGCTGGCCGGCCCGAAGCGCCCGCAGGACCGCGTGATCCTGGCCGAGGCCAAGGAGAGCTTCCGCAGCGCGCTGGCCAACTACGTCTCCGCCGGCGTGACCGGCGGCGACGACCGCACGCCGGGCGTCCCGCAGAACGAACAGCCGTTCGGAGTCGCGGGCAGCGCCGACGAGGCGTCCGCCGAGTCGTTCCCGGCCTCCGACCCGCCCGCCGCGACGCACGACGACCCGGCCGACCAGCCGGTCTCGGCGATCGTCGGCGACGTGACCGGCCGCCCGAGCAACCCGGTCCGCACCACGCTGTCGACCGGCGAGACGATCGAGCTGGACCACGGCGCGGTGACCATCGCGGCCATCACCTCGTGCACCAACACCTCGAACCCGTCGGTCATGATCGGGGCCGCGCTGCTGGCGAAGAAGGCCGTCGAGCTCGGGCTCTCGCGCAAGCCGTGGGTCAAGACGACGCTGGCCCCCGGGTCCAAGGTCGTCATGGACTACTACGACCGCGCCGGCCTGACGCCGTACCTCGACAAGCTCGGCTTCAACCTCGTGGGCTACGGCTGCACGACCTGCATCGGCAACTCCGGGCCGCTGCCGGAGGAGGTCAGCGCGGCGGTCAACGAGGGTGACCTCGCGGTCGTCTCGGTCCTCTCGGGCAACCGCAACTTCGAGGGCCGGATCAACCCCGACATCAAGATGAACTACCTCGCGTCGCCGCCGCTGGTCGTCGCGTACGCGCTCGCCGGCACGATGGACATCGACATCACGACCGAGCCGCTCGGCACGTCGAGCGACGGCAAGCCGGTCTACCTGCGCGACATCTGGCCGTCCTCGCAGGAGATCGAGGAGACGGTCGAGTCGGCCATCGCCTCGGAGATGTTCACCCGCGACTACGCCGACGTCTTCGCCGGTGACGAGCGCTGGCAGTCGCTGCCGACGCCGGAGGGCGACACGTTCGCGTGGGACCAGGAGTCGACGTACGTCCGCAAGCCCCCGTACTTCGAGGGCATGCCCGCGACGCCGGCACCGGTCGTCGACATCGAGGGCGCCCGCACGCTGCTCAAGCTCGGTGACTCGGTCACGACGGACCACATCAGCCCCGCCGGGTCGATCAAGCCGGACTCTCCTGCGGGCAAGTACCTCTCCGAGCACGGCGTGGAGCGGCGCGACTTCAACTCCTACGGCTCGCGCCGTGGCAACCACGAGGTGATGATCCGCGGCACCTTCGCCAACATCCGGCTGCGCAACCAGCTGGCGCCGGGGACCGAAGGCGGGTTCACCCGTGACTTCACCCAGGCCGACGCCCCCGTGTCGACGATCTACGACGCGGCGCAGAACTACGCCGCGGCCGGCACGCCGCTGGTGATCCTCGCGGGCAAGGAGTACGGATCGGGCTCGTCGCGCGACTGGGCGGCCAAGGGCACGGCCCTGCTCGGCGTGCGTGCCGTCATCGCCGAGTCGTACGAGCGCATCCACCGCTCGAACCTCATCGGGATGGGCGTCCTGCCGCTGCAGTTCCCCGAGGGCGAGAGCGCGGACTCGCTCGGCCTGACCGGCGAGGAGACGTTCAGCATCACCGGCGTCACCGAGCTCAACGAGGGGCGCACGCCGTCGACCGTCACGGTGCGGGCGGGGGACAAGGAGTTCCAGGCTCGGGTCCGCATCGACACCCCCGGTGAGGCGGACTACTACCGCCACGGCGGCATCCTGCAGTACGTCCTGCGCAGCCTGCTGGCCTGACGCCCGCGGCTCCGGCCGCCGCGTGCCCGCATGGGCAGAAGGCGCCCTTCTGACGGTAGGCCGTCACAAGGGCGCCTTCTCGCGTGCGGCAGGGGTCTCAGGGGGTGGCGAGCGACTGCTCCCACAGCTCCAGTGCCAGCCCGACGACCTCCTCGGCCCGGACGTCGTCGAGCGCCGTCTCGCCGTGGCCGCAGTCGCCCTGCAGGTAGCCCCGCCCGCACCGCGCGCAGCGCGGCGTCCACGACACCGCCACCCGGTGCCAGGCCCGCGCCAGCGGAGCCACGTCGACGAGGTTGGCGCTCGTGAACACCCCGACGGTCGGGGTCCCGATCGCCGCAGCCAGATGGCGCGGGCCGGAGTCGTTGCCGACCAGCAGGGCGCAGCGCTCGAGCGCCCCGAGCAGCCCGTCGAGGCCGACCCGCCCCACCAGCGGGACCACCGACCCGGAGTGGCTGGCCGCGGCGAGCAGCCGGTCGGCGCGACCCGCGTCCGCCGCGGAGCCGACGACCAGCACCGTCGCGCCGGCGTCGGCCAGCGCGTCCGCCACCGCGGCGAACTTCTCCGCCGGCCAGCAGCGGCGCGGGTCGCTGGCCCCCAGGTGCAGGGCGGCCAGCGGCCGGCCCGCGGGCAGGCCCGCCAGCGCAGACGCGGCGGCGGCGCGGTCCTCCTCGGTGACGCTGAGCCGCGGGGTGAGCCGGAGCGGGGGAGCGCCGAGCGCGGCCGCGACCTCCAGCCAGCGCAGGGCGTCCGGCTGGAACGGGGTCCACGGGACCGTCACGTCGAGCTTCGGCGCGTCCGGGGCGGCAGGCCCGGCGGTGACCCGCGCGCCGACGCGGCGCAGCAGCGGGTTCGCGTTGCCGCCACCGCCGTGCAGCTGCACCGCGAGGTCGAAGGCGTCCTCCCGGCGGGCTGCCGCCCACCGCTCCACCTCCTCCGGGGAGGCGTCCGGGCCAGCGCCCCCGCGTACGCCCGGCACCAGCGGCACCGCCTCGAACCGGTCCCACGGCCCGGGCCGCCCCTCGACCAGCGGGCGCATCTGCTCCGCGCCGAGCAGGGTGATCTCCGCGTCCGGGTACGCCGCCCGCAGCGCGGCGACGGCCGGCTCGGCGCCCACGAGGTCGCCCAGGCCACCCGAGCGCAGCACCGCGAGCCGCTGCACGTCAGGCACCAGTGGCCCGAGCCCGGCCCGCGGGGGGAGCCGAGGCGTCACCGTCGCCCCGGGCGCGTTGTTCAGGCGTTGTGCGAAGACGTGCTCTGTCACCGGGCGAGGTTACGGTGGCAGGCATGGCGGCAGGCGGACGGGAGGGCTTCGCGCCTCCCGGATGGCCGGTGGAGGTGCGGCCCCCCGGGGCACCGGACTGGGAGAAGACCGCCGTCGCCTGGCTCTTCGACCTCTGCCCGCCGGACTACCGGCTGCACGAGGTGCTGCGCCGGCACCCCGTCGTGCTCGCACGGTTCGCCTCGTACGCGGTGGCCGCGGGCATCGAGGCGTCGCGCCGCGGGCTCTCGACGGCCCGCGACGACCTGCGCGGCGCCGTCCCGCCGCAGGCCGTGGAGGCGGCGCTCGTGGCGTACGAGCGCGAGGGGGCGCGGCTCGTCGCGGCCGCGCGCGCAGTGGCGCTCGTCGAGGAAGCGCTGCGCGGCAAGCGCTTCACCCAGCGGCTGTAGGCGTCGGTGCGGCCGGCGCCGGTGCGACGTGACCGGCCGGTGCCGCCGCCCCTGGCGTCCCACGCCGGCTCCCCCAGCCCGCGGCCCGCTTCACGCGAACGGCGGGCCACCCGTGAGGGCAGCCCGCCGTCGGAGTACGGCAACGGGCGTCAGCTCTTCACCGACCCGGCCATGAGGCCGCCGACGAAGTAGCGGCCGAGGACGACGTAGACGACGAGCGTCGGGATCGAGGCGATCATGGCACCGGCCATGGACGCCGAGTAGTTCGTCAACTGCCCGCCGGCCAACGCGTTCAGCGCGATGGTGATCGGCCCGTTCCTGGTGTTCGAGAGGAAGATCGCGAACAGGTAGTCGTTCCAGGCCGACGTGAACTGCCAGATGATCGTGACCACGAAGCCGGGGCCCGACAGCGGCAGGATGATCGAGGCGTACGTTCGGATCATGCCCGCGCCGTCGACCTGGGCCGCCTCGACCAGCTCGTGCGGCACCGAGGCGTAGTAGTTGCGGAAGATCAGCGTGCAGATCGGGATGCCGTAGATGATGTGCACCAAGATCAGCGTCGGGATGCCGTTCGGCAGCCCGATCCAGACCGTCAGCTGCCGCAGCGGGATGACGACGGCCTGGTACGGGATGAACATGCCGAACAGGAACAGCGTGAAGAGGACGTCCGCCCCGGGGAAGCGCCACCGGGAGAGGACGAACCCGTTGACCGACCCGATGAAGGCGGAGATGAGCGCGGCCGGGACGGCCAGCTGGAACGTGCGCCAGAGCGACGGGCTCAGGCTGTCCCACGCGGTCCTCCAGCCCTCGGTGGTCCAGTTCTGGGGCAACAGCCACGCCCGGTCGGCCGACGTCTCCGCCGACGGCTTGAAGCTCGTCACGAAGAGGACGTAGGCCGGGAGCAGGACGAGCAGCAGGAACAGGACGAGGAGCACGAAGCGCGCCGTGCGCGCGGTCGTGGAGCGCGGGCCGGGCTTCTTCTTGCGCGGCCGGGCGGAGCCGGCTGCGACGGCTGCACTGCTCATCGGCGCTTCTCCGCCCGCGCGTTGGACACCAGGTACGGCACGACGACGACGGCGACGACCAGCAGCAGCACGACGGCGATGGCGCAGGCCTTGGCGTAGTTCGAGCCCAGCAGCGTCGTCCACAGGTAGACCGCCGGGACCTCGGTGAGGTACTGGGCGCCCGAGACCGCCATGATCAGGTCGAACATCTTCATCGACATGTGGCCGACGATGATGAGTGCGGACAGCGCCACGGGGGACAGCTGCGGGAAGATCACGTGGCGGTAGAGCTGGAACTCCGACGCCCCGTCGACCCGCGCCGCCTCGCGCAGCTCGGCCGGGATGCCGCGGAACCCGGCCAGGAAGAGCGCCATGACGTACCCCGACAGCTGCCAGATCGCCGGGAGGGCCATGGCGGCCATGCCCCAGTCCGGGTCGTTCCACCACGGGTTCTGCAGGAATCCGAGGTGCAGGCTGTCGAAGAGCTTGTTCAGGCCACCGGCGTCGTCGCCCTCCGCGCTGTTGAGCAGCCAGCGCCACACGACACCCGAGGCGATGAACGAGACGGCCATCGGGAACAGGTAGATCGAGCGGAAGACGCCCTCACCCTTGAACCCACGCTCGAGCAGGAGGGCCCACAGGAACCCGAGAACCATGGTGCCGACGATGAAGACGACGGTCAGCACGCCGAGGTTCTTCAGCGAATGGATGAAGCGGTCGTCCTGGAAGAGCTTGGTGAAGTTCTCCAGCCCGACGTAGCCATCGGCCGGCAGCGCGGTCGTCCGGTCGGTCAGGGACGTGTTGACCGTCCAGCCGATCAGCCCGTACACGAAGACGGCGATGACGACGATCGAGGGGGTCATGACCAGAAGGCCAGGCCCCCATCTTCGAATTCCGGTGTGACGCACGAGGTGACTCCAAGAGGCGGGATGCCCGGCCGCCCGTCACCCTTCCGCGCCGAGGCGGGGCCAGCCGTTGGCTGACCCCGCCCTGGCGTGGTCCGGTCGGAGCTGCCGGGGGACGATCAGCTCTGCAGGTTGTTCGACGCTGCCTGCACGAGGCCGCTCTGCAGCTCGGAGACCGCACCGGAGTCGAAGCTCGACGTGCCGAACTTGCCGACGGCCGAGGTGATGTCGTTCAGCCACGCGATCGAGGCCGCGGCGCCGTGGGCGAGCGACGGGACGATCGTGTCGGAGCTGAAGTCCTTGATGGCCGACTGCTGGTAGGCCGGGTAGTCCGCGGCGTCCGCGTCCGTGCGCGCCGGGATCGAGCCCTTGACCGTGTTGAAGGACTGCTGGCCCTCGGCGCTGCCGACGACGCGCAGCCAGTCCTTAGCGCCCTCGGGGTTCTTGGCGCCGACCGGCAGCGTGAACGAGTCGGAGAGGAAGTCGAAGATGCCCTGCGAGCCGGGGACGGGCATGTAGACGTAGTCCTTGCCCTCCTCGAGCTTCTCGCCCTGCCAGTTGGCGGCGACCCAGTCACCCATGACGTTGTAGCCGGCCTTGCCGTCGCGGACCATGTTCGCCGCGTCCGGCCAGTCGAGGCTGGACCGGTTGCTGTTGGTGTAGCTCATGAGCTTGGCGTAGTCGTTCAGTGCCGCGGTGACCTCGGGGGAGTCCCACTTGGTGTCGCCGGTCCACAGGCCGGCGTAGCCCTCGGCCTTGAGGTCGGCGATCAGGACCGTCTCGAGCAGCTGGACCTGCGTCCAGTCGGTCGCGATCGAGAGCGGGTTCTCGACGCCGCTGGCCTTCACCTTGTCCAGGTCGGTGATCCAGTCGGCGATGGACTCCGGCGCGGCGGTCGGGTCGACGCCGGCTTTCTCCAGCACGGTCGGGTTCGCCCACACGACGTTCGCCCGGTGGACGTTCGCGGGCACCGAGTAGAGCTTGCCGTCGTACGTGATCGCGTCGATCAGCGTCTTCGGGAAGATGTCGGACCAGCCCTCGGACTGGTACAGGTCGGAGAGGTCCTCGAGCTGGCCGGCCTTGATGTAGTCCGAGAGCTCACCGCCCGCGTGGCCCTGGAACGTGTCCGGCGGGTCCTGGGTCTGCAGGCGCGAGGCGAGCACGGCCTTGGCGTTGCTGCCCGCGCCCCCGGCGACGGCGCCGTTGACGAACTTGAGGTTCGGGTACTTCTCGCCGAAGACCTTGACCAGGCCGTCGAGCCCCGCCTTCTCGCCGCCCTCGGTCCACCAGGTGAAGACCTCGACCTCGCCGGAGGCCTCGGTGCCGCTGCCCGAGTTGCTACCGGTGTCGCCGGCCGAGGTGTCCGAGCCGTCTCCGCCGCATCCGGCCAGGGCGAGCCCCAGCGCAGCGATGCCGGCAACGAGCGAGAGTCGTCGCATGCCGCTTTGCCTCCGTGATGTTCCGAGACCTGGGGGCGACCGCCGCCAGGGGAGGTAGCACACGCCAGCGGGGCGCGGCCACCGGAAGTTCAGTGTTGCGCGTTAGTTAAGAGCCTGGTCCAGTTGACGGTCAATCGAACACCCTCGACCGCAACTCAACCGTGATCCACCTTCGTGAACGAAGCGTTCTGCTTTCGGGCAAGCAAGACAACGTTGTCAGTTCGGCCGTGTTGTCACTGCTTCCGAAACAGAGAGTGCTCCTGTCGGGCGGCTCCGCGCAAGCGGCACGTCCCGGCCCGGCCCGGGCGACCGAAGCTGCCCCCGGGCGCCCTGAGGGCGGCGTCGGGCGGCGTCGGGCGGCATCGGGCGGCATCGGGCGGCATCGGGCGGCATCGGGCGACTCCGGGCGACTCCGGGCGACTCCGGGCGACTCCGGGCGACTCCGGGCGACTCCGGGCGACTCCGGGCGACTCCGGGCGACTCCGGGCGACTCCGGGCGACTCCGGGCGACTCCGGGCGGGCCCGGTGCGCGGGGGGCGGCCCGCGCCTGCCCGGCACGCCACCCGGGGCTTCCGCCGCGCAAACCATGCCGCACGGGGTGCCGCCGCGTACCATCAACCCTGCCGAAGACGAGGCGGTCGAACCGGGGGCACGGGCCCCTGCGGGGGCGTAGTCGGGCTACGAGCCCGGGAAGCGGGGACGTGCGTGGGTCTGCTCGACTCGATCCGCGGGCCGCGTGACCTCCGGTCGCTCGACCGGGCCCAGCTCGACGAGCTGGCGACGGAGATCCGGGCCTTCCTCATCTCCTCGGTCTCCCGGACCGGCGGCCACCTCGGCCCCAACCTCGGCGTCGTCGAGCTGACCATCGCGCTGCACCGCGTGTTCGAGTCCCCGCGCGAGCCGATCGTGTTCGACACCGGCCACCAGTCCTACGTTCACAAGCTGCTGACCGGCCGCCGCGACGGCTTCGCCACCTTGCGCCAGAAGGGCGGCCTGTCCGGCTACCCCTGCCGGGACGAGTCGCCCCACGACCTGGTGGAGAACAGCCACGCCTCGACCGCGCTGTCCTACGCCGACGGCCTGGCCAAGGCGTACGAGCTGCAGGGACGCTCGGACCGCACCGTGGTCGCGGTCATCGGCGACGGCGCGCTGACCGGCGGCATGTCCTGGGAGGCGCTCAACAACATCGCCGCGAGCGACCGCCCCGTCGTCGTCGTGGTCAACGACAACGAGCGGTCGTACGCCCCGACGATCGGCGGCCTCGCCCGTCACCTGGCGACGCTGCGGGCGACCCGCGGCTACGAGCGCTTCCTCGAGTGGGGCAAGCACGTCCTCGGCCGCACCCCAGTCGTGGGCGCGCCGATCTACGACACGCTGCACGGGGTCAAGAAGGGGCTCAAGGACATCGTCGCCCCGCAGGGGATGTTCGAGGACCTCGGCCTCAAGTACATCGGCCCGGTCGACGGGCACGACGTGGAGGAGGTCGAGCGCGCCCTGCGCCTGGCCCGCAGCTTCGGCGGGCCGGTCATCGTGCACGCGCTGACCCAGAAGGGGCGGGGCTACGCGCCCGCCGAGGCCTTCGAGGCCGACCTGTTCCACGCGGTCGGCGTCATCGACCCGGAGACCGGCGAGCCGCTCGCCGCGTCCGGCACGTCGTGGACCAGCGTGTTCGCCGACGAGATGGTCGCCGTCGGGGCCGAGCGCACCGACGTCGTCGGCATCACCGCCGCGATGTGCATCCCCGTCGGGCTCGACTCCTTCGCCCGGGCCTACCCCGGCCGGGTCTTCGACGTGGGCATCGCCGAGCAGCACGCTGTCACCAGCGCGGCCGGCATGGCCACTGCCGGCCTGCACCCGGTCGTCGCCGTCTACGCGACCTTCCTCAACCGCGCGTTCGACCAGGTGCTCATGGACGTGGCCCTGCACAAGTGCGGGGTCACCTTCGTCCTCGACCGGGCCGGCATCACCGGCGACGACGGCCCGAGCCACAACGGCATGTGGGACCTGTCGATGCTTCAGGTCGTCCCCAACCTGCGGCTGGCCGCGCCGCGGGACGCCTCCACCCTGCGCGCCGAGCTGCGTGAGGCGCTCGACGTGGACGACGCACCGACCGTGGTCCGGTTCCCCAAGGGCAAGATCCCGGCCGACATCCCGGCGACCGGGCGCGTCGGCAGCGGCGACGTGCTGCGCCGCGAGGGCGACGAGGACGTGCTGCTGGTGTCGGTCGGTGCCATGGCCGAGCTCTGCCTCGAGGTCGCCGGCCGGCTCGTCGCCCAGGGCGTCGGGGTGACGGTCGTGGACCCGCGCTGGGTCAAGCCGGTCGACCCCGAGCTCGTCGCGCTCGCGGGCCGCCACCGGCTGCTCGTCAGCGTGGAGGACGGCGTACGCACCGGCGGGGTCGGTTCCCGGCTCGCCCAGGCGCTGCGCGATGCCGGCATCCCCACGCCCGTGCGCGACTTCGGCGTCCCGGAGCGCTTCCTCGACCACGCCAAGCGGGCCGAGGTGCAGGCGGAGATCGGGCTCACGGCCCAGGAGGTGAGCCGCCAGGTGATCGAGGCGGTCGCCGGGCTGCCGGAGGCCTACTCGCCGGAGGCCGGCGCCTCCGCCGGCCGGGGCTGACCGGGCCGTCCTGGTCGCGCGCCGCGTCAGGCCGAGCGAGGGCTCGGCCGGACGCGCACCCTGTCAGTCGGTCGGACGCTCGGCCCGCACCCGCTGGGGGCGCGGGCTGATGCCGTCGAGCGCGAGGCGCTCCGGGCGCCCACCTGCCCGCACGAGCACCAGCTCGTCCGCGGTGACGAGCAGCGGGCGGGGGAAGGCACGGTCGTCCTCCTCGACCAAGGCCGCGACGGACCCGACGAAGGCCGGGTCCAGGTGCGACGGGTCGACCCAGCCGCGCCGGCGCATGGGGACGACGACCGCCCGCATGCCGGTGGGGCACCCGGCGGCCAGCGCGCTGCGGAACGACCGGCTCGACAGCAGCGTCACCACGTCGGCGTGGCCCACGGGGACGAGGACGCGCGGCTCGCGCAGCAGGCGCTCGCCGGCGAGCTCACCCATGGCCTCGGCGTGGACGAGCGCGTCGGCCCATACCGCGTCGACGTCGCCGCCGCGCCCAGAGGCCGCCAGCGCGACGGGGGACAGCGGCACCACCTCCGGCCCGGGCAGCAGCCCGAGGAGCCCGGGCCCGACCTCCGTCGCTCCGCCGAGCACCCGGGTGCGCGCCCAGCCCGGCCCGGGAGCGGCGGCCGAGCCGGTCGGTAGGGCCAGTGCTCGTACGCGGTCGGGGGCGCCCGGCTCGTCGAGGGCGCGGCGCAGCTGCAGGTGGCGGCGGAGCCGGCGCCGAGCGGGCGAGGACGTGTCGTCCAGGTCGAGCACGTCGGGCAGGCCGTCCGCGCCCAGCGCAGCGGCGGCCTCGTCCCACGAGACCTCCAGCGGGCGCCCGTCGCGCAGCACCAGGCCGGCGCCGAAGGGCTCGAGCTCGACGCCGTCGAGCACGCTCACGGCCAGCGCCAGCTGCCGGAGCGCCTCCGTACCGGGCAGCCGCTGCACGCGGACGAGGCTAGCCCGCCCCGCCCCGAACGGCCGCGGTCCGTCCAGGGGACCCCTCGCACGGGTGAACTAGCCTCCTCACCGATGGCCGGCACCGAGGACCCCGGGGCTCCGGTGCGCCCGTTGCGCGCCCAGCTGCTCAAATGGGTGGGCAACAAGCAGCGGTTCGCGCACGAGATCGCGGCCCAGCTGCCGGCGCTGGGGGACGGGACGTACTTCGAGCCCTTCCTGGGCAGCGGGGCCGTCCTCGCGACGCTCGCCCCGCCGCGCGCCGTGGCCTCGGACGCCTTCGGCCCGCTCGTCGGCATCTGGCAAGCGCTCGCCGCCGACCCCGAGGCCCTCAAGGGCTGGTACGCCGACCGCTGGCAGCGCTGCACCGAGGCGCCGGACCGGGTGACCGCGTACGAGGAGATCAAGGCGGCGTACAACGCCGCACCGAACCCGGCCGACCTGCTGTTCCTGTCGCGCTCCTGCTACGGCGGCGTCGTCCGGTTCCGCAAGGCCGACGGCCACATGTCCACCCCCTGCGGCGTGCACCGGCCGATCCCGCCGGCGGCGTTCGCCGCGCGCGTCGACCTGTGGCGGGAACGGACGGCGGGGGCGGCCTTCGAGCACCTGGACTACCGCGCGGCGCTGGCGCTCGCCGGGGCCGGCGACGTCGTCTACTGCGACCCGCCCTACACGCACACCCAGGCGATCCTCTACGGCGCACAGGCCTTCCGGCTCGAGGAGCTCTTCGCCGAGGTGGCGGCGGCCAAGCGGCGCGGTGCCCGCGTGGCGCTGAGCATCGACGGCAGCAAGAAGTCGGGGGACGTGCTCTGCGACGTGCCCGTGCCCCCGGGGCTGTTCGAGCGCGAGGTGCTGGTGAACGTCGGCCGCTCGATGCTCCGCCGGTTCCAGATGCCGGGGCAGGACCTGCGGGGCGAAGGGGTCGTCGACCGCCTGCTGCTGACCTATTGACCCGGCTCAGCCGGTCGGCTGCCCGCTCGCGGGCCGCCTGCCCCTCGTGGAGCCGCCCCGGCTGCGCAGCGGGATCCCGCTCTCGACCAGCAGGTTGCGGCTGAGCCCGATGCTGAGCGAGTGCTGGACGGCCAGGTCGCGGATGCTCTTGCCCGCGCGGTACTCCTCCACGAGCACGCCGATGAGCTCCTTGCGCTCGTCGCCGCTGAGCCGCTGGCCCTTCCGTCGCTGCTGCTCCATCGCAACTCCTTCCGCCCCCGCGCCGCCTTCCGCCGGTGCTTACCCCTTGATCACGGCACTACGCGTGCGGTCACCAGCACGGTGCCGGAGCGGGTGTCAGGCGGTCACCGCCTCCTCCAGGTCGGCGGCGGCCTGGGCGAGGCGGGGCAGCAGGGGCGCGATGTCCTCGTCGTCGATGCGCCCGCGCGACAGCCGCTCCAGCGGGGTGGCCTCGTGCTCGGGGTTGGTGAGCCGCTCGCCGATCTCCAGCGCGAGACGCACGCAGACCGCCGCCGGCGCGGCGGGGCCGGCGGCCGCGTCGTCGACCGCCCGGAGGACCTGCGGCATCTCGACGGGGAACGACCAGGCGGCGAGAGCCGCCGACGACACCTGCGTGTGCCCCATGCCGTAGCGGGCCTGCTCGGCCTGCAGGAGCGCGGCCCGTCCGGACGCCGCGGCGAGCAGCCCGGCGTACTCCGGGTCGTGCTGGTTCAGCAGCGCCTGGCCCACGAGAGCGAGCAGCCCCAGGCAGAAGGTGTCCGGGGACGGGAGGCCGAAGCGACGGGCCAGCTCGCCGGCCGTGACGGCGGTCGCGGTCGAGCGCTGCCAGAAGCCCGGGGGGAGCGTCTCCACGTCGTCGAGCCCGGCCGCGGCGACGACGGCGAGGCTGCGCACGGTGGAGAACCCGACGGCGGTGACCGCGAAGGGAACCGTCCGGACCCGGCCGGAGAGGCCGTAGTACGCCGAGTTGGCCAGCCGCATGAGCCGTGCGGTCAGGGGCGCGTCGGCGCCGAGGACCCCGGCCAGACCAGCGGCGGAGACGTTCGGGTCGTCGGTCAGCGCGATGACGTGCGCCGCGACCGGCCGGCGGGCCGGGATCGCGTCCAGGCCCAGCAACAGGGTGGTGAGGGACACGCGCTCGGCGCCGGCCGCCCCCCGCGCGCCGTCGTCGGCGGCGCGGTGCAGGCCCGGCCGGCGCGACCCGGCGCTGCCGCTCCTGCCCCAGGCCCGGTAGACGGTGCTCATCGGTGGTTCCTCCCTGCGCGTCGCAGTCATGGTCGCCGGTGAGGGCGCCGATAGCGAGGGCCGCGGACGAGGTCCACTCCGCCGGCCCAGACCGTTCGTCCCGGGACGTACGCAGTGACCGGCGCGAATCGGCAGACGCGCCTCGGGTAGGACAGGGCGCACGAACCGCAGAGGGAGGACGACCGTGGCCGAGGACCTGCACAAGGGCGACAAGGTGACGTGGAAGTCCCACGGCGGCGAGGCCGTCGGGACCGTGGAGAAGAAGATCACCGAGGACACGCACGCCGCGGGCCGGACGGTGCGCGCCAGCAAGGAGGACTCGCAGTACCTCGTCCGTTCGGAGAAGAGCGGGGGCGAGGCGGTGCACAAGCCCGGGGCGCTCACGAAGGACGACTGAGCGCTCCGGGCGGGCGCGAGCGCTCGGTCAGGCGCCGCCCGGCTCGGCTGCCGCGGGGGCCTCCCGCCCGGCGCGCTCCAACGCTCCCGCCAGCGGCCCCGCGGTGAGCCGCACCTGCCACTCACGGGCGTTGTGCCGGCGCAGGAACTCGGCGACGGTGGCGACGTCGGCCACCGGGGGCGGCGACCAGGCGAGCCGTCGGACGGTGTCCGGGGTGAGCAGGTTCTCCACCGGCAGCTCGTGCTCGTCGGCCAGCGCGCCGACGGCCGCCCTGGCTGCGGCCAGCCGCGCTGCCGCGGCCGGGTCGCGGTCGGGCCACGACCGGGCGGGCGGCGGGCTGTCGTGGGGTGGGGAGACCTCCGGCAGCGCCGAGTCCGGGGTGTCCAGGCCGCGGCGGATCGCGTCCACCCACAGCGCCGCCCGGCGCCGCGTGGCCCGGCCGTTGAACACCGGAAGCGCCAGCAGGTCGGCGACGCTGCGCGGCGAGGCCAGGGCCGCCTCGACGATGGCCCCGTCGGGCAGGACGCGCCCGGGCGCCGTGTCCCGGTCACGGGCGACGGTGTCGCGGGCCTGCCAGAGCTCGCGGACGACGGCGAGCTGGCGCCGCTTGCGGACCCGGTGCATCCCCGAGGTACGCCGCCACGGGTCGACCCGCGGCGCGGGAGGGGGCGCCGCGGCCAGGGCCGCGAACTCCTCGTACGCCCACTCGAGCTTGCCGGCCTGCCGAAGGCGCTCCTCGAGCACGTCGCGCAGCTCGACCAGGACCTCGACGTCCAGCGCGGCGTAGCGCAGCCACGGCTCGGGCAGCGGGCGCGTCGACCAGTCGGCCGCGGCGTGGCCCTTCTCCAGGGTGTAGCCCAGCACGTCGAGCACCATCGCGCCGAGGCCGACGCGCGGCATCCCGAGAAGTCGCCCGGCCAGCTCGGTGTCGAAGAGGCGGGAGGGGCGCATCCCCACCTCCGCCAGGCAGGGCAGGTCCTGGCTCGCCGCGTGCAGCACCCACTCGGTGTCCGCGAGAGCCGCCCCCAGCGAGCTGAGGTCGGGCAGGGCCACGGGGTCGACCAGCGCGGTGCCGGCCCCGGCGCGGCGCAGCTGCACGAGGTACGCCCGGGCCGAGTAGCGGTAGCCGGAGGCCCGCTCGGCGTCGATGGCGACCGGGCCGCTGCCCGCGGCGAAGGCCGCCACGGCCTCCTCGAGCTGGGAGCCGGCCTCGAGCGGCGCGGGCACGCCGTCGCGCGGCTCGAGGAACGGGGCGGCCTCCTCCTCGCTGCTCGGACCCGTCTCGGCACGTGAAGTCATGGACCGAACCGTACGACTTGGCGAGCGCAGGCCGTGGCACGCCGCTCCGGCAGCGACGTACGCGCAGCGGCCCGCCGGCCCCTTCCACCGGTCGCGGAGGAGGGGCGGGCGGGCCGTCGCGTTGCCGCGAGCGGGCTCAGTCGATCGCCCCGGCGCGCAGCGCCACCATCACCATCTCGGCGCGGTCGCCCGTGCCCAGCTTGCGGGCGATCCGGGCCAGGTGGCTCTTCACGGTGAGCGCGGACAGGCCGAGCGCCTCGCCGACGTCCTTGTTCGACTGGCCGTTCGCGACCAGCGAGAGCACCTCGAGCTCCCGGCTGGACAGCTGCGCGACGGCGCCTCGCGTCGAGGCCGGGCGAGCGTCGACGGGGCGCAGCGGGCCACCGGTCAGCGGCGCGGGCACGGACGGCACCGCCGACACGGGCTCGGCGCCGGAGACGACGAAGCCGCGGGCACCGGACGTGAGCGCGGCGCGGACGGCGTACGGGTCGGCGCTGCCCGACAGGACCACGCCGTGCTGCCAGCCGGCGGTGCGCAGCTCGGCCAGCAGGCCCAGGCCGACACCGTCGGGAAGGGCCGTGGCGACGACCGCGAGGTCGCGGGTGGCGCTGGCGCGCGAGCGGGCGCGCGCCTCGGCCGCGCTGGCGGCCTCGAGCACGTCGCGGGCGCCGAGCGCGCGCAGCGTGCGAGCCACCGACTCGCGGGCGAACGGGTTGCCCACAACGACCAGCGCCGTGAACCGGGCCGGCCGCCCGACCGGCAGTGCGCCGGTTGTGCGGTCGATGAGTGTCGTCATGGTGATCCTCCGTGATCGAATCAGGCCTAGCTCCTGACACCTCCATCGGCGGCCGGAAGGCTTGGCTGAAGCAATCACTGCGGAGTGAGCGGACCCCAAATCGGACAGAAAGCCAGATTTCGGCCGCTGTTCAGCGACGACCACCCAGGAGAGCGACACCTGGTGGCAACGGCGGCAGCCCGGCCGAGCTCGCGCACAGCTGCGCGAAGGCCGAGACGTGCGCGTGCAACGGGTGCTCGCCCCCAGAGGTGACGGCGGGAACGTCGACCGGAGTCCAGGAGGCCCTTAGCTCCAGCTGCGCGGTGGCCCGCTCGGCCATCGCGCCGAACCCCTCCGAGGTCACCCTCGTGACGGTGCCGCTCAGGTGGGACCAGCCGGCGTCGCAGGCCTCGAGAGCTTCCTCGAGCCACGCCCACCCGACGCGCGGCAGCAGCGGGTCGACCGCCATCTCCTGCTCGAGCTCGGCTCGGACGTACGCCACCAGCCGCAGCGTCCCCTGCCAGGCCTCGTGCCCGGCCGGGTCGTGCAGCAGGACGAGCCGGCCGGTCGCCGCCTCCTCGTCGTCCACGACCACGTCGGCGGTGAGCGCCGCGCTGTAGGGCGCGAGCCGCTGCGGCCCGGCCGTCTCCTCGAGCACGACCTCGGACCGGACCCGGACGCCGTGCAGGCCCGCGCGGATCTGCAGCCAGGCGGCCTGCTCGTCGGACATGCCGGCGGCCGCGCCCGGCGGCTGCGGGGGGATACGCGAGCCGGCCATGGCCGCTGCCGGTCGGGAGGCGGTCCTCAGGCGGTGCGGGGCAGCGTCGACCATGGGGAGACCGTCTCGTCGGAGGGCGGAGGCGATGAAGCGCGCGTCCGGAACGGTGTCGCGACCGGCGCCGGGTCGGGCAGCCCCACGACGACCGCCGACCCGCAGTCGATGCAGGCGAGGTCGGGGCAGTCGGCGTGGCCGTCGGCGCACGGCGGGCACTCGAAGGCCCGCTGGTCGCCGCACTCGACGCAGTCGAGCAGCACGAGCGCGCTCGTGCCGGCCGCCGTCGCCGCGCCGGTGACGGCGCGCCGAGCCGCTCCACGTGGTGCACTGGCCATTCCTGCCTCCTCCGGTCGGGCTGCCGACGGCAGCTGTCGTCGGGCCGCACGGTTGCTTCGCCGGACGCCGCTCACGGTCGCACGCACCACCGACAGAACACCGTCAGCCCGCTCACGCGGCGTGTCGCGCCCCGGCGTGTCGCGCCGGCCGCGCTCCGCGGTTCGCAGCACCGCCCGCGCTCTGGGAGCATTGAGCCGGTGAGCAGCTCTGTGGCCGACGCCCCCGCCTCCCCGCCCGGCCCTGCCGCCGAGCCCTCGCCCTTCCTCGCCGCCTGCCACGGGACGCGCGGCGCCTGGACGCCGGTCTGGTTCATGCGCCAGGCCGGGCGCTCGCTGCCGGAGTACCGGCGCATCCGGGAGGGGATCCCGATGCTGGAGAGCTGTGCGCGCCCCGACCTGGTCGTCGAGATCACGATGCAGCCGGTCCGCCGCTACGGGGTCGACGCCGCGATCTTCTACAGCGACATCGTCGTCCCGCTCAAGGCTGTCGGCCTCGACCTCGACATCGTCCAGGGCGTCGGCCCGGTCGTCGCCCGGCCGATCCGCACGGCCGCCGACGTCGAGCGCCTGCGGGCGCTGGAGCCGGACGACGTCGCGTACGTGACCGAGGCCGTGCAGGGCCTGGTCGGCGAGCTCGGGACGACACCGCTCATCGGCTTCGCCGGCGCGCCGTTCACGCTCGCGAGCTATCTGGTGGAGGGCGGCCCGTCCAAGGACCACGCGCGCACCAAGGCGCTCATGCTCGGCGAGCCGGCGGTCTGGGCGGCGCTCATGGGACGGCTCGCCGACATCAGCGCCACCTTCCTGCAGGTGCAGGTCGACGCCGGCGCACGGGCGGTGCAGCTGTTCGACTCCTGGGCCGGCGTGCTGCCGCGCCGCCTCTACGCCGAGCACGTCGCGCCATGGTCCGCGCAGGTGCTCGGGCGCCTGGAGGGCCAGGTCCCGCGCATCCACTTCGGGGTCGGCACCGGCGAGCTGCTCGGGGAGATGGCCGCCGCGGGCGCCGATGTCGTCGGCGTGGACTTCCGGGTCCCGCTCGACGAGGCGGCCCGCCGCGTCGGCGGCGACCGGCCGCTGCAGGGCAACCTCGACTCCGCGGTCGTGCTGGCCCCCTGGCCGGTCGTCGAGCGCGAGGCCCGGCGCGTGCTCGACGAGGCGCGCGGCCTGCCGGGGCACGTGTTCAACCTCGGCCACGGTGTGCTGCCCGCGACGGACCCCGACGTCCTCGCGCGGCTCGTCGAGCTGGTGCACTCCGAGACGGCCCGCTAGCTGTA
Organism: Motilibacter aurantiacus; assembly: GCF_011250645.1. Classification (NCBI taxonomy): domain Bacteria; kingdom Bacillati; phylum Actinomycetota; class Actinomycetes; order Motilibacterales; family Motilibacteraceae; genus Motilibacter; species Motilibacter aurantiacus. Next base: position 186,232 of record NZ_JAANNO010000006.1, on the reverse strand, counting down.
CTCGGCCAGCACCCGCCAAGCACCCGCAAGCACCCGCCAGCACCCGCCAGCACCCGCCAGCACCCGCCAGCTGCTGATCCGGCGGGGTTCCTCCCGGCCGCGCTGGGTAGCGGTCCTGCGAAGGCGCGCCGTCGGGCGCGACCGACGCGAGGAGGAACGGATGAGCAGGCCGGACGAGATCGTCCCCGGCATGACGTTGCGCGAGGTAGACGGCACCGAGGTCGGCCCGGTGCGGCTGGTCTACGCCGATGACGAGACGCGCCGCCCGGAGTGGGCCGTGGTGGACGTGGCGGAGGGGGCGCGGTTCGTGCCGGTCTTCCCCGCCGAGGTCCGCGACGGCGAGGTCCACGTGCCGTTCTCGACCGCCACGATCGCGTCGGCGCCCTACTTCGACCCGGACGCCGGCCACCTTTTCCGGCAGAACGAGGCCGACCTCTACGACCACTACGACCTGCCGTACGACCGCACTGCGATCCTCGCGGTGGGGCAGCCGAACGCCGAGGACTACGCCTCGGGCCAGCCCGAGCCGGGCACGCAGCCGACCGTCCCGGGGGTCACGCTGTGAGCGCCGAGCACGAGAGCGGCGTGGACCCGGCACTGCACGGCGCGGCCTCGCCGCACGCGGCGACGACCATCGGCGGCCAGGGGACCAGGATCAGCGGCGACGAGCCCGCCCTGGGCGGGGAGGCGGCCGAGCCGCGCCCGACCGACGGCTCGCAGCCGGCGTACGAGGGTCATCTGCCCAGCCCCGACGCCCCGACCCCGGCGCAGACCGGCGGGCTGTCCCCGCGCGAGGAGATCCAGCAGGCGGTGGACATCGAGATGGGCGGGGAGCAGTTGGACGACGAGCAGCGGGCCCGGCGGGCCGAGGGCGAGCGGTACGCGGCGGGCAACGCCGCCGGCGAGAGCGGCAGGTGAGCGGGATGGCCGACAGCGAGCTGATCCAGCGGTTGTCCGGTGTCGAGGTGCACGGCAACGACGGCACCCTCGTCGGACGGGTCGCCGAGGTCTACCTCGACGACGAGACCGGGGTGCCGGCGTTCGTCACCGTCAACCGCGGGCAGCTCTCGTCCAAGCAGGCGTTCGTCCCGCTGGCCGGGGCCCGCGAGGACAAGCACGGGCTGGTCGTCCCGTGGCCGGCCGATCAGGTCAAGGGCGCGCCGGACGTCAGCGCGAGCGGCGGGGGCATCACCCCGGGCCAGCGCGACGAGCTGTTGAGCTACTACGACGTGAGCCGGGAGGACCTGGGCCGCGGGCCGCAGCTGCCGCTCAAGGCCGGGGACCTCACCGGCGCGCACGGCGGGGAGGTGACCATCGGCACCGGCCCCGGGGGCACGCGCACCGGCACCGCCGGCTTCAACAGCGCGGCCGGCACCGACTCGCTGCGCGAGCGCGGCACCGACGCGGGCGACTCCTACGACTCGAAGGACTACTTCGTCGTCAGCGACACGGGGGAGCACTTCCCGGTCGACGTGAGCGAGGTGGGCGAGGGCGGGCAGCCGGTCGTCGACCTGTCGAGCCGGGAGCGGCTGCGCGAGCAGCCCTGACCCCCGCCGGGTGCGACGCTCAGGACGCGACCCAGACGACGTCGGGCTCGCCGCGGTCGACCGGCACCTCGTGCCGGTCGACCGTCCCGAAGCCGGCGGCGCGCAGCCTGGCCTCGAACGACGCTGAGGACGCCGCGCTCCACACGGCAAGCACCCCGGCGGGAGCGAGCGCTCGCCGCGCGAGGGCGAGGCCGTGCGGGGACCAGATCGTGCGGTTGGCGGGGCGCACCAGCCAGTCCGGCCCGTTGTCGGTGTCGATGCAGACGACGTCGTAGCCGCCCGCCCGAGCGGCGGCCAGGTGGTCGGCGAGGTCCGCGACGACCACGGCCACGCGGGGGTCGTCCAGCGCGCCGGCGGTCACCGCCCGCAGCGGCCCGGCGTGCCAGTCGACGACCGTGGGCTCGAGCTCGACCACCACGACCGAGGTCACCGTCGGGTGGCCGAGCGCCTCCAGCAGGCTGAACCCGACGCCGAGCCCGCCGACGAGGACCCGCTCGACCGGGGCGGCCGATGCCGCCAGGGCGGCGCGGACCAGCAGCCTCTCGGACCGGCCGTCCCGGGTGTCCATGAGGAACGTGCCGTCGGCCACGATCTCGAGGACGCCGTCGCGCTCCTGCAGCACCAGCTCGCCGCTCACCCCGCGCCGCCGGTCGAGCACCGTGGCGGCGCCCCCGCCCCGGCGCACGGGCGCGGAGCCGAGGCCGTCGTCGCTCACTCGGGCACGGTAGCCGCCGGCTCGCCCCGCCCGCTCGTGCGCTGCAGGGCCCGGCGGACGTACCACGCGATGGCGGCGAGCAGGGCGGCCACCGGCACGAACGGCAGCACCGCACCGAGGCCGGTGAGGACCACGACCGCGCTGGCCGTCAGCGCCTTCCACCCGCCCGACAGGCCCGCGCCGAACCCCTCCTCGTCCTCGGCCGCCGCGGCCGCCCGGCCCAGGAAGGTGACCGTCACGGTGGAGTACGCCGTGCTGTCGCGCAGCGCGGCCTGCCGTGCCTCCAGCGACTCGAGCTCGGCGGTCCGGGTGGCCAGCTCGCGCTCGAGCGAGACGACGTCGCGCACCGACGTCGCGCGCTCGTAGAACCCGCGGACCCGCTCGACGCTCTCGCGGGCGTTGGCCAGCCGGGCGTCGACGTCGGCGACCTGCTGGGTGACGTCGGAGACGGTTCGGCCGCTGGCGAGCACGTCGCCGTACGCCTCCACCCCGCGCACGACGGCGTCGACCTGCTCGGGGGGTACCCGCAGCGTGACGACCGCCCGGGCACGCCCCGGCTCGTCGGGGTCACCCGAGCCGTCCTCCCCGTCGAGCCGGCCGCCGTTCTGCCGGGCGAGCTCGGCGGCCCGCCGGGCAGCGCCGGCCACGTCGTCGACGCGGACCGTGCGCGTGACGGTCACGAGAAGCGCGCGGTCGCTCAGCGCAGTCGGTGCGGCGGGAGCGGCAGGCACGGCGCCCGCTCCCGTCGAGCCGCCGCTCCGGGCCGCCGTCTCCGCGGCGTCCCGGCCCGCCGCCGGGGCCGCGGCCGGCGCGGCGACGCTCGCCGTCGCGCTGTCGTTCCCGCTGTCGTCGCTGGAGCACGCCGCCAGCGCGACCGTCACGACGGCCAGCATCGCGAGCGCCGTCCCTGTCCGCCGACGTGCCCTCGGTCCCGTCCTGCCACCGGCCATCGCCGCCCCCTCGCGTCCGGCGCCGCTTCCTGCGGCGCTCGTCCCTGGGACGCGGCAGCGGGCCGGCCGGTTGCGCCCCCACGTCTCGGTTCGGTTGCGGCTTGCGAGACTGCAGCCATGCACGTCGTGGTGGTGGGCGCCGGGATCGCAGGCCTCACGGCCGCGCTGGACCTGCTCGACGGCGACCCCGCCCCCCGGGTGACCGTCCTCGAGGGCGCGTCACGGGTGGGCGGCCCGCTGTCCGTCTCCGAGGTCGCGGGCGTCCCGGTCGACGCCGGCGCCGAGTCCCTCCTGGCCCGCCGGCCCGAGGCGCTCGACCTGGCGCACCGCGTGGGGCTCGGGGCGGACCTGCGCCCGGCGGCGACGACGGCCGCGGCGGTGTGGAGCCGGGGCGCGCTGCGCGGGCTTCCGGCAGGCTCCCTCATGGGCGTGCCGACCTCGGTCGGGTCCCTGGCGCAGAGCGGCCTGCTGTCCGCCGAGGAGGTGGAGCGCGCGGCGCTGGACGAGTCGATGCCGGGGGAGCCGCCGCAGGAGGACGTCGCCATCGGCCGCTACGTGGCCGACCGGATGGGCGCTGCGGTCGCCGACCGCGTGGTGGAGCCGCTGCTCGGTGGCGTGTACGCCGGGCACGCCGCCGAGCTGTCCCTGCAGGCCACCGTCCCCGCGCTGGCCGCCGCCGTGGGAGCCGAGCCGTCGCTCATGGCGGCGGCGCGCCGGGCCCGGGACGCGGCACCATCGCGCACCGGCCCGGTCTTCGAGGCGCCGGTCGGCGGGGTCGGGCGCCTGCCGCTCGCCGTCGCCGACGCGGTCGTGCGGCGCGGTGGCGACCTGCGCCTGCAGGCCCCGGCCCGGCAGCTGCACCGGACGCCGCACGGGTGGCGGGTCGTGGCAGGTGACCCGCGCTCGCCGTCCACGTTCGACGCCGACGCCGTCGTGCTGACCGTCCCTGCCGCGCCTGCCGCCCGGCTGCTCGGGCCCGACGTGCCGGCGGCGGCGGCCGAGCTGGCCGCCGTCGAGTACGCGAGCGTCGGGCTCGTCACGCTGGCCTGGCCGCTCGAGGCCGCGGGGCGGGCGCCGCAGGGCAGCGGCCTGCTGGTGCCCCCGGTGGAGGGACGGCTCGTCAAGGCGGTCACGCTCTCCTCCCGCAAGTGGGGCTGGTACGCGGACGCGGCCCCCGGGCTGCTGCTGGCCCGCGCGAGTGTCGGACGGCACCGCGAGGAGGCCGTCCTCCAGCGCGACGACGCGGAGCTGGCCGCCGCGGTCCGGGCCGAGCTGCGCGAGCTGATCGGGGTGGACGCCGAGCCCGTGGACACCCGCGTCACCCGCTGGGGCGGCGCTCTCCCGCAGTACGCCGTGGGCCACCTGCGCCGGGTGGCGCGCATCCGGGCCGCGGTCGCGGGGCAGCCCGGGCTCGCCGTGGCCGGGGCGGTCTACGACGGGGTGGGCATCCCTGCGGTCGTCGCCAGCGCCCGGCGGGCCGCGGCACAGGTGCTCGCGCACCTGGCGGATGCCGAACGGCCCCCGCGGGAGGAAGAATGAGCGCATGACCGACGCTCCCGCTCCCGCCGACGCCGCCCCGAAGCTCAAGGCCCGCGACCTCAACCAGGTCGTCCGCTACACCATGTGGTCCGTCTTCAAGGTCGGGGACAGCCTGGGCGACGACGCGCACCGGGTCGCGCTGGCGGCCGAGGCCGAGGAGATCCTCCGCGAGCTGGGCGAGAAGTCCGACCTCGTGGTCCGGGGGACGTACGACCTGGCCGGGCTGCGGGCCGACGCGGACCTGATGATCTGGGCGCACGCGCCGACGAGCGACGTGCTGCAGGAGGCGTACGCGCGCTTCCGGCGCACCCGGCTCGGGCGGCGGCTTGACCCGGTGTGGTCGCAGATGGCGCTGCACCGCCCCGCCGAGTTCAACAAGAGCCACATCCCGGCGTTCCTCGCCGAGGAGGAGCCGCGCCAGTACATCTGCGTCTACCCGTTCGTGCGCTCCTACGAGTGGTACCTGCTGCCCGACGAGGAGCGCCGCGCGATGCTCGCCGAGCACGGCCGCATGGCCCGCGACTACCCCGACGTGCGGGCCAACACGGTGGCGTCCTTCGCCCTCGGCGACTACGAGTGGATGCTGGCGTTCGAGGCCGACGAGCTGCACCGCATCGTCGACCTCATGCGCGTCCTGCGCGCCTCGACAGCCCGCCGGCACGTGCGCGAGGAGGTGCCCTTCTTCACCGGGCGCCGGATGCCTCTGCGCGAGCTGGTCGCCGCCCTGCCCTGAGGCACGTACCCTCTCGCCCCCGCGCACCCCTCACCCTCTCGCGCTGATCAGGCGGAGTCGGCGAGTTGTCCACAGCAACGAGCCTGTGGACAACTCGCCAGACGTACATGATCAGCGGGGGACGGGGCCGGCCGGGCCGGCCGCCGCAGCGGTCAGCCCGCCGCGGGCGCGAGCTTGATCGAGACCGAGTTGATGCAGTAGCGCAGGTCCGTCGGGGTGGGGTAGCCCTCGCCCTCGAACACGTGGCCCAGGTGCGACCCGCAGTTGGCGCAGCGCGCCTCGACCCGCACCATCCCGAGCGACCGGTCCTCGATCAGCTCGACGGCGTCGCTGTCCTTGGGGTCGTAGAACGACGGCCAGCCGCAGTGGGACTCGAACTTGGCCTCGGAGCGGAACAGCTCGACACCGCAGGCGCGGCAGGCGTAGACGCCCTCGGTCTTGGTGTCGACGTACTCGCCGGTGAAGGGCCGCTCGGTGCCGGCCTGCCGGAGCACGTGGAACTCCTGCGGCGAGAGCTCGGCACGCCACTCGGCCTCGGACTTCTGGACGGGGTAGGTCTTCTCGTTCTGCACGCCGGATGCCATACCCCGACGGTACGTCGCCGTCCACAGCCGGGCACGCCGCCGGCGGGCGTCCCCAGGCTTCGGTCAGGGTTCACCGGCCGGCAACGGCCGGGACATACTTCGGGAGCCCGCACCCGGTTGGGTGCAAGGCTGACCGACGGCGCCGGCCTGCTGCCGTCACGAGCCGAGAAGGTACCTCTGCGATGCCCTTACGCCGTACGGCGGGCGCCCTCGCGCTCTCCGCTCTGCTCCTCGCCCTGCCGGCGCTGCCGGCCAGCGCGGACACCACCGCCTCGACGCTGCCGTTCGCCCAGGACTGGTCCGACGCCGGCCTGATCGTGGCCAACAACGACTGGAGCGGGGTGCCGAGCATCATCGGCTACCGCGGCGACAGCCTCGCCTCGACCAACCGCGACCCGCAGACCGTGCTGGCCGACGGCGCCTCCACGCCGGTCAACGTCGTGGCCCAGTCGACCGGGGCCAACACGGCCGGCGGGGTCCACGAGGTGACCGCGGCCGGCGCCATCGCGCTGCAGGGCAGCGGCACCGCGCAGGCGCCGCACATCGTCATCCGCGTCGACACCCGCGGGCAGAGCACCGTGAAGGTGGCCTACACGCTGCGCGACCTCGACGCCGACGACGCGGGCGCCCAGCAGGTCGCGCTGCAGTACCGCGTGGGCGGCAGCGGCAGCTACGTCAACGTGCCGGCCGGCTACGTCGCGGACGCCTCCCAGCCGCCGGCCGCGGACGGCACCCCCTGGAGCCGGCGGGTCTCCGTCGAGCTGCCGGCCGCCGCTGCCGGCCAGGCCGTCGTGGACGTCCGCGTCATCACCACCGACACCACCGGCAGCGACAGCATGACCGGCGTCGACGACATCTCGGTCACGGGCGCCGGCGGCGAGGGCCCGGCCGCGCCGGCCGCCAGCTGCCCCGCTGCACTCGCCGTGCCCGCCGGCAGCGGCGGCTCCGCGCTCTTGAGCGCCACCGACGCCGACAGCGTCGTGTCCTCCGTCGCGATCACGTCCGCGGCGGTTTCGGGGGTCTCGCTCACCGGGGTGGCTCCGAGCGCGGCCGCGGGGCAGCCGGCCACAGCGGCGCTGACGGTGGCGGCCTCGGCGGCGGCCGGGACGTACCCGGTCACCGTGACGTTCTCGACCGCCGACGCGCCGGCCCAGACCACGGCCTGCAACGTCACGGTCTCCGTGCTCGAGGTCACCCGGATCTCCCAGGTCCAGGGCAGCGGCGCGACCACGCCGATGCCCGGGCGCACCGTGGCGGTCGAGGGCGTCGTCACGGCGCTCAAGACGGCCGCCGACGTGCTCGCCGGCTTCTTCGTGCAGGAGGAGGCGGCTGACGTGGACGGGGACCCGGCGACCTCCGAGGGCGTCTACGTCTTCTGCGGCGCGTCCTGCCCGACCGGGCTCACGGCCGGCGACCGCGCTGTGGCCGTCGGCACCGTGACCGAGTACTTCGGGCTCACCCAGGTCGACGCCCGGAGCGGGGCGGTCTCGGTGCGCGGCTCCGGGCTCGCGCTGCCGGTGCCGGTCGACGTCGCGCTCCCGGCCCCCGTCGCGACGACGGACCGCTCGGCGTACGAGTCGGTCGAGGGCATGGTCGCCCGCTTCCCGGCCGAGCTCGTCGTCACCGAGTACTTCGAGCTGGCCCGCTACGGCCAGATCGAGCTGGCGGCGGGCTCCCGCCCGTACCAGTTCACCCATGTCTCGGCGCCGAGCGTCGCGGGCAACGCGGCCTACCTCGCCGAGCAGGCCAGGACGCGGATCATCCTCGACGACGACAACGACAACGAGAACGACCAGGTCACCGGGGCGCAGAGCAACGAGCCCTACCCCTATCCCTCGGGCGGGCTCTCGGTCACGAACCGCTTCCGCGGCGGGGACTCCATCACGGGGCTGACCGGCGTCCTGGACTACTCCTTCAACGGGACCACCGGCACCGACGCGTGGCGCGTCCGCCCGCTCGCGGGCGTCGACTACACCTTCACGCCGCAGAACCCGCGCCCGGCGACCGCCCCGCAGGTGGGCGGCCGGCTGACGGTCGCCGGCTTCAACGTCCTCAACTACTTCACCACCGTCGACACCACCCCGTCGTCGAACAGCGGCCCCTGCGGCCCGCTGGGCAACCAGGACTGCCGCGGCGCGGACTCCGAGGCCGAGCGCCAGCGACAGCTGGCGAAGGTCGTCGAGGCGATCAGCGGGATCAGCCCGGACGTCGCCGGCCTCAACGAGATCCAGAACGACCCGGGCCGGTCGCTGGCCGACATCGTGAACGCGCTCAACGCCACGCTGGGCGCGGGCACCTACGCCGGCCTCGAGACCGGCTCCATCGGTGGCGACGCCATCAAGGTCGCGATGATCTACAAGCCGGCCGTCGTCGAGCCGGTCGGTGCGCACAAGGTGCTGACCTCCGCGATCGACCCGCGCTTCGTCGACACCGCCAACCGGCCCGCGCTCATCCAGACGTTCCGCGAGCGGTCCAGCGGCGAGAAGCTCACCATCGCGGCCAACCACTTCAAGTCCAAGGGCTCCGCCTGCGCGGGGGACCCCGACCTCGGGGACGGCCAGGGGAACTGCCCGGTCACCCGGCGCAACGCGGCCCGCGCGCTCATCGACTACCTGGCGACCGACCCGACGGGCAGCGGTGACCCCGACGTCCTGGTCATCGGCGACCTCAACTCCTACAAGCAGGAGTGGACGATCCAGGAGTTCGAGGCCAAGGGCTACGTCGACCTCGCCGAGCGCTTCGCCGGCCCGGACGCCTACAGCTACGTGTTCGACGGCCAGCTCGGCTACCTCGACCACGCGCTGGCCAACAGCTCGCTGAACCGTCAGGTGACCGGTGCCGCGGAGTGGCACATCAACGCCGACGAGCCGCCGCTGCTGGACTACAACGACTCCGTCCTCGACGCGGGCGAGTCCTCGTTCGAGCGCAAGTCCGACGCGCGGCCGCTGTACGCCGCCGACCCGTTCCGGGCCAGCGACCACGACCCGGTCGTCGTCGGCCTGGACCTGGCGCCGGCCCTGGCGTACGTCCCGGCGCTCACGGCCGGGGTGAACCAGACGTTCAGCGCGACGCTCGGCCGGCTGCCCTTCGCGGTGTCGAGCACGGCCGGCCTCGCCGCCACGGTCGAGTGGGGCGACGGCAGCACGTCGGCCGCGACGCTCGCCGGCCCGGCGTCCTCGCTGGGGGTCCTGGCCTCGCACCGCTACACGGCGGCCGGCAGCTACCCCGTCCTCGTCCGGGTGACGCGCAACGGAGCGACCGTCGCGTCTGCGGCCACGACGGTGACCGTCAGCTAGGCCTTCCATCCGCGGCGCGCCCCGGCAGCCGGGCTGTCGGGACGCGCCGTGTGTGCGGCCCCACTCGTGCACGGGCACGAGCGGCCGGGCCGCCCCACTACGCTTGCCACGCCACGTTCAGCACCTGCCGGAGGCTTTCTCGATGACCGTACGTCGTGTTGCGCTGCTCACCGCCGGAGGCCTCGCGCCCTGCCTGTCCTCCGCCGTCGGCGGCCTGATCGAGCGCTACACGGAGATCGCGCCCGAGGTGGAGATCCTGCTCTACCCCGACGGTTACGCGGGCCTCCTCGAGGGCCGCGGCACGCTGGTCACGGCCGAGGGCCGGGCCCAGGCGGGGCGGCTGCACGCCTTCGGCGGCAGCCCGATCGGCAACAGCCGGGTGAAGCTCACCAACGTCAAGAACCTCGTCGAGCGCGGCCTGGTCAAGGAGGGCGACGACCCGCTCAAGGTCGCGGCCGACCAGCTCGTGGCCGACGGCGTGGACGTCCTGCACACGATCGGCGGCGACGACACCAACACGACCGCTGCCGACCTCGCGGCGTACCTCAGGACTCACGACTACGACCTGACCGTCGTCGGGCTGCCCAAGACGATCGACAACGACGTCATCCCGATCCGGCAGAGCCTCGGTGCCTGGACCGCGGCCGAGCAGGGCGCGCTGTTCGCCCGCAACGTCCTCAACGAGACGACGTCGAACCCGCGGATGCTCATCGTCCACGAGGTCATGGGCCGGCACTGCGGCTGGCTGACCGCCGCGACCGCGAAGGCGTACCACGACCAGGTCCGCCTGGACGACCTCGCCGGTAAGTTCGCCCCTGCCCTCGGCCTGGACCCGCGCCGCTTCGACGTGCACGGGGTCTACCTGCCCGAGCTCGAGTTCGACATCGACGCCGAGGCCGAGCGCCTCACCAAGCTCGTGGACGAGCTCGGCGGCGTGAACCTCTTCGTCAGCGAGGGGGCCGGTGTCTCGACGATCGTCGCCGAGCTCGAGGCCAGCGGCGCCGAGGTCCAGCGTGACCCCTTCGGCCACGTGATGATCGACAAGATCAACCCCGGCGCCTGGTTCGCGAAGCAGATGGCCGGCAAGATCGGCGCCGAGAAGACGATGGTGCAGAAGTCCGGCTACTTCAGCCGGTCCGCGGCCGCCAACCCGGAGGACCTGCGCCTCATCAAGAGCTGCACCGACCTCGCGGTCGACTCGGCGCTGCGCCACGAGGGCGGCGTCATCGGCCATGACGAGGAGCGCGGGGACGTCCTGCGGGCGATCGAGTTCGAGCGCATCAAGGGCGGCAAGGCGTTCGACACGACCGTCCCCTGGTTCGTCGAGCTGATGGAGTCGATCGGCCAGCCCATCGGCGCGGTCGCTGCCGCGCACTGAGCGCAGCGCTGACGTGGAGGCCCTCGGGGCGCGGGCACCGCGCTTCCGAGGGCCTTGGCGCGTGCGAGGCGTCTCTCGTTGGCGCGCGCGGGCCGGCCGCGGGGCGCCTGCTGGCCGCTGTCGGCGCGACGGCCTAGGTTGAGGCCATGCCGTCGCCCTTCACCGAGATCGAGGTCGGGGACCGCGTCGTCAAGGTCACGAACCCGGACCGGGTCTACTTCAGCCGGCGCGGCGAGACCAAGCTCGACCTGGTCAACTACTACCTCGCGGTCGGGGACGGCATCGTGCGGGCGCTGCGGGAGCGGCCCTGCATGCTCAAGCGTCATCCGGAGGGCGCGGACGGCGAGGCGGTCTACCAGAAGCGGGTGCCGGTGCAGCACCCGGACTGGCTGCAGACCGTGCGGGTCAAGTTCCCCAGCGGCCGACACGCCGACGAGCTCTGCGTGACCCACCTGGCCGACGTCATCTGGTGCGTGCAGATGTCGACGATCGAGTTCCACCCCTGGCACTCGCGCCGGGCCGACACCGAGCGGCCCGACGAGCTGCGCATCGACCTCGACCCGCAGCCCGGCACCGACTTCGACGACGCCCGCCGGGTCGCGCTCGACGTGATCCGGCCGCTGCTCGAGGAGCTGGGCTGGGTCGGCTGGCCCAAGACGAGCGGCAACCGCGGCATGCACATCTACGTCCGCATCCGCCCGGAGTGGGGCTTCACGGAGGTACGCCGCGCAGCCCTCGCGCTCGCCCGTGAGGCCGAGCGGCGCGCTCCCGAGCTCATCACGACCAGGTGGTGGAAGGAGGAGCGCGGGGAGCAGGTGTTCGTCGACTACAACCAGAACGCCCGCGACCGGACGATCCGCTCGGCCTACTCGGTCCGGGCGACGGCGGAGGGTCGGGTGTCGACCCCCGTCACGTGGGGCGAGCTGGAGCACCTGGACCCGCACGACTTCACGATCGCCACCGTCCCCGCGCGCTTCGCCGAGCTGGGCGACGTCCACGCCGCCATCGACGACGTGGCGGTCGGCATCGACCCGCTGCTCGAGTGGGCCGACCGGGACGCCGCAGACCGCGGGCTGGACGACGCGCCGTACCCGCCGAACTACCCGAAGATGCCCGGCGAGCCGATGCGGGTGCAGCCGTCCCGGGCGCGACGCCGTCCCGCGGCGGGCGGCGGGGAGCCGGGGGAGCAGCAGGCCGAGCCCGTTGAGGGGTAGCTCACACGACGGCGTTTCGAATAGCGGAATGCCCTCCGCCTGACGATCGTTGTGGCAACCAAGAAACGATAGGCTCGCTGGGCTGCACGGGTGATCCCCGAGCACCTGTGCCCGTTGCGATCAGGGGGATCGCGGGCACGGGGGATACTGCAGCAGGCGGGTGACCATGAGGGGGCTACGGATGGAGGACGCAGTGCGTGACGCAGTGCTGGATCTGACGACGTCTGAGGAGCCGACCACGACGGGCGTGGCGAACCCGAAGCGAGTCCGGCTGTAGCTGCGGCGCCGCGAGCGACCGGAGGCACGACGAGGGCGGGGCACCGAGCAGGTGCCCCGCCCTCGTGCTGTCTGCGGGGGCCTTCAGCTCACGACCCGGTCGGTGCCGGCGATGACGTGCAGCAGCGGAAGCCCGCTGGCCTCACGCAGCCGGCTCGCCCAGTCCCGGCGCACGGTCTCCTCGACGAAGTGCGGCTCGGTCACGACGATGACCTCGTCGACCCCCAGCTCGTTCGCGGCGACCGCCGCCTCGTCGACCGGGTCGTCGCCGGTCAGCGCGCCGGTCGCGGAGACGCCGGCCGTGGCCAGCGCCGTCACAGAGGCGTCCAGCGCCTGCTGCGCGCGGCGGCGGGCTTCGTCCGGCGAGGACGGCCCCGGCTCCCGTACCGCCTCCGCGAGCCGGCCGAGCGCGACGTCGTCCAGCGCCTCGACCAGCCGGTTGCGGTGGGTGTCGACGGGCACGAGCACGTGGGCCTGCACGGGCTCCGGGTCGTGCAGGTGCGCGACCCGCTCGACGTCGTGGGGGGTCAGGGCGTCCTCGGTCAGCACCAGGATCGTGTACACCCCTCGAACGCTAGCGGCAGCCGGTCAGGCGCCGGAGAGCACCTCGGCCAGGTCGTACCTCGCCGGTACCTCGAGCTGGGCGTAGGTGCAGCTCTCCGGCTCCCGGTCCGGCCTCCACCGGCGGAAGTGCGCGGTGTGCCGGAACCGCGTCCCCTCCATCGCGTCGTAGCGGACCTCGCAGACCAGCTCGGGGCGCAGCGCCACCCACGACAGGTCCTTGCCGGCGTTCCACCGCGACTGGGCGCCCGGCATCCGGTCCGCCTCGTGCGCGGACGCCTCGGCCCAGGCGCCCCAGGGGTGGCTCTTCAGGTCCTCGGCCCGGAACGGGGCCAGCTCCTCGACGAGCTCGGCCCGCCGCTTCATCGGGAACGACGCCGCCACGCCGACGTGCTGGAGGGCCCCGTCCTGGTACAGCCCGAGCAGCAGCGAGCCCACGACGTCGCCGGACTTGTGCCAGCGGAACCCGGCCACGACGCAGTCGGCCGTGCGCTCGTGCTTGATCTTGAGCATGGCGCGCACGTCCTGCTGGTAGGTCAACGTCTCCGGCTTCGCGACGACACCGTCCAGCCCCGCCCCCTCGAACTGGCCGAACCAGCGCTGCGCCGTCGCGACGTCCCGCGTCACCGCCGTCACGTGGACGGGCGCGGAAGCCCCCGCGAGGGCCTCCTCGAGCCGGGCGCGTCGCTCGGCGAGCGGCCGGCCGGTGAGGTCCTCGTCGCCGAGGGCGAGCAGGTCGAAGGCCACGAACGATGCGGGGGTCTCGGCAGCGAGCCGGTTGATGCGCGAGACGGCGGGGTGGATCCGCTGCAGCAGGGCCTCGAAGTCGAGCCGCGGGCCGTTGGGGATGATGATCTCGCCGTCGACCACGCACCGCTCGGGCAGGTGCTGCTTGACCGCCTCGACCAGCTCCGGGAAGTAGCGGGTCAGCGGCCGCTCGTTGCGCGACCCGAGCTCGACCTCGTCGCCGTCCCGGAAGACGATGCAGCGGAAGCCGTCCCACTTGGGCTCGTAGAGGAAGCCACCGTCGGGCACCTCCTTGACGGCCTTCGCGAGCATGGGGGAGACGGGGGGCATGACCGGAAGGTCCATACCTGCATCCTGGCACCCATGAGCAGGGATGCCGTGCGCAGGCGGGCCCTCGCCGGGCTGCTGCTGGGCGCCGGGGCCAGCCACGTCGCCCGGCCACAGGTGTACGAGGCGATCGTGCCTCCGCTGCTCGGCAGCCCGCGCGGGTGGGTCCTCGGCAGCGGCGTCGCCGAGCTGGCCGTCGGCGCCGGCCTGCTGTCACCGCGTCCGGCGGCGCGGCGCCGGGCCGCGCTGGCCGCCGCCGGGCTGTTCGTCGCGGTCTACCCGGCGAACCTGCAGATGGCGTACGCCGCCGTCCGCGACCGGCGTTCCCGCACGTACGTCGCGGCGACGCTCGTGCGGCTGCCGATGCAGGTGCCGCTGGTCCTCGGCGCGCCGGCGGTGGCGCGCGACGTCAGCTCAGCCGGCCCTTCTCCAGCACGGTGAGGGCGACGGGCGGGGACCAGCGCAGGGCACGCAGGAACGGTGTGAGCCGGCCGGTGCGCGGGGACAGCGCGAGCAGCGCGGCGCGGAGCCCCGGGCCGGGGCCGTTGACGTAGCCGCGCACGAGCAGCGCGTTCCCCCGCCGGCCGACGATCGAGTGGCGGTCCACGCGGCCGGGGCGGGGGGAGAGCGGCACCACGCGCGCCGGCGAGCCGTCGACCGGCAGCCGGACGAGCACCTGGGTCGCCGTCGACGCGCGCGCCGTGTCCTCGGCGATGACCCACACCTCCCGGCCGTCGGCGGAGAAGACCGGGGCCCCGACCTGGCGGGCGGCCGGCCTCGGCAGCTCGGTGGTGCGCCCGGTGGGGACGTCGACCACGACGGTGCGGCGGGGAGCCCGGCCCGTCGTCTCCCGGGCCAGCCCGCTGCCGGAGGTGACGGCGAGCCGGCGCGAGTCGGGGCTCCAGGCGTACTGCCCGGACCGGCCCTGCAGGACCGTGCGCGAGACGCCCGTGCGCAGGTCGACCACGACGAGGTCGTGGGGAAGGTGGCGCGCCTCCGGCCGGCTGACCCCGAGGTCCAGCGCGAGGTAGCGACCGTCCGGGGAGAACTGCAGGTTGGTGGTCGTGCCGTAGGCGCCCACCCGGTAGCCGTCGCGCATGCCCGTGTCGACCTGCAGGGTGGTGACCCGCGCGGGCGTCTGCGCCGTGCCGCCCAGGGCGAGCCTCCGGCCGTCGGGCGACACCGACGCGGCCGCCTCGGGCCCGGGGAAGAGCTGGCTCTGCTGGGTGCCGAAGGCGCCGGGGAGCCGTCGCCAGCCGCCGCCTTCGGCGTCGAGCGCAAGGACGTCCCAGGCGGCGCTGCGGACCTGCAGCCGGCGCTGCGTCCCCGGCGGGGGAGGTGTCGTGACCCGCTCGCCGGTGTCGGCGTCGACCACCACCGAGCGCGACCAGCTCATCGTCTCGGCCAACGCGAAGACCCGCTCGACCGGGGCCTCGGCGAGCGTGGGCGCCTGCGCCGAGTCGGTGGGCGGAACGGGGGGCTTGAGCGGCACCCGGCCGTACGCCACCTCCGGGGCCGCGGACGCGGCGGCCCTCGCCGGGACCATGGTCGCGGCAACTGTCCCGGCGGTGGCCGGGGCGATCGGCACCGCCACCGACGCCGCCGTGAGCACCGCGGTCAGCACCGCGGCCGACGGCAGGGCGGCCCGCGGCGGCGCTCCGCGCAGAGTGAGAATCATGACGCTCCCCCGTCTACCTCCGAACGTTGATCACCCTGCCACCGATGGCCCCGTCGAGCCAGGCTCCGACGCGCCGGGCGCGGCCTGGAAACGGAGGAAGAGGTCGCCGTCCTCCTCCAGCACGGAGACGACCACCATCCGGGGCGGCGGCTCCAGCGCCGGCCCCACGAGCACCCGCGCGGCACCTCCCGCGCGCAGCTGCGGCGACAGCGTCAGGCAGAGCTCGTCCAGACGGCCGCACGCCGCCACGTCGCGCAGCAGCGACGGGCCGCCCTCGCAGAGGACGTGGTCCAGGCCACGGGCGCGCAGGGCGCTCAGCGCCTCCGGGACGTCGACCGTCGTCTCGCCGACGACGGCGACGTCGGCGACGGCTCGCGCGGCGGCCAGCCGGTCCTGCCCGGCGGCCGCGCAGGTCAGGACGACGGTGCGCGCCGGGCCGGCGAACAGGCCGGAGGACAGGTCGAGGTCGAGCCGGCGGGTGACGACCGCGATCGCCGCAGTCGGCGGCCGCCCTGCCGCAGCCCGGGCCTCGGGGTACGTCTCGTGCGGCTGCACCGCCGCGTACCCCTCCGCACGGGCCGTGCCGGCGCCCACGAGCACCACGTCGGCCAGTGCGCGCAGCACCCGGAAGACCCGCTTGTCGGCGGGCCCGGACAGCCCTCCGGACCGGCCGTCGGCCGTGGCGGCGCCATCGAGCGAGGCCACCATGTTGGCGCGCACCCAGGGGCCGGGCGGGCAGGCGTACGCCGCGAGCAGCGCGTCCGGGCCCAGCCCGTCCTGCGCGGGGAGCGGGAGCAGCCGGCGCACGCGGCGCATCCTCGCACGGACGGGCGGCCGGCCGGGACGTAGAGTTCGAGCTCGTGCCCGCCCCTGCCGCTCACCCTGCCGCGGGCCCGCTGCGGCTCGTCGAGCGCGAGCCGCGCGTCCCGGCCGACCGGCTCGTCGCCGAGCTGGTCCCGCCGCCGCACTTCGACGCGGTCCGGTTCGAGACGTACCAGCCCGACCCGGCCCAGCCCTCGCAGGCCGCGGCCGTCGCCGAGCTGCGGTCGTTCGCTGCCGCGCTGGCCTCGGGGCCGGTCAAGCGGGGCCTGTTCCGGCGGGCCGCTGCGCCGCAGGGACGCCCGGGCATCTACCTCGACGGCGGGTTCGGGGTCGGCAAGACGCACCTGCTGGCTTCGCTGTGGCACGTGGTGCCCGGCCCGAAGGCCTTCGGGACGTTCGTCGAGGTGACCAACCTCGTGGGCGCGCTGGGCTTCAACGCCACGGTGGACGCGCTGTCCGGGCACAAGCTGCTCTGCATCGACGAGTTCGAGCTCGACGACCCGGGGGACACGGTCCTCGTGTCGACCCTGCTGGGGCGCCTGGCCGACGCCGGCGTACGGCTCGCGGCGACGAGCAACACGCTTCCGGACGCCTTGGGCGAAGGACGCTTCGCTGCACAAGACTTCCTGCGTGAGATCCAGGGCCTCTCGTCGCGGTTCGAGGTGGTGCGCGTCGACGGGGAGGACTACCGCCACCGCGGCCTTCCCGCCGCGCCCGAGCCCGCCTCCGACGAGGAGGTCGAGCGGCGGGCGGCGGCGGCGCCGGGAGCTTCTCTGGACCGGTTCGACGACCTGCTGGCGCACCTGGCGAAGGTCCACCCCAGCCGGTACGGCGCCCTGCTCGACGGCGTGCGCAGCGTGCACCTGCTCGGCGTCGTGCCGGTCCCGGACCAGAGCGCGGCGCTGCGGCTCGTCGCGCTCGCGGACCGGATGTACGACCGGGACGTGCCGGTCGTCACCAGCGGGGCCCCGCTGGACCGGCTCTTCCCCGACGAGCTGCTGCGCGGGGGCTACCGCAAGAAGTACCTGCGGGCGGTGAGCCGGCTCGTCGCCCTCTCCCGCATGGC
This sequence comes from Motilibacter aurantiacus, assembly GCF_011250645.1. Classification (NCBI taxonomy): domain Bacteria; kingdom Bacillati; phylum Actinomycetota; class Actinomycetes; order Motilibacterales; family Motilibacteraceae; genus Motilibacter; species Motilibacter aurantiacus. Next base: position 168,799 of record NZ_JAANNO010000006.1, on the reverse strand, counting down.
GGGCTGACGCCCTATCCGCGAAGCGCGGTTCCGACGACGACCGTCCACGGCCTGATCGACCACTCCCGCACGAGCCCCTGGCTGACGTACGGGTCCTGCTGCACGAACGCCTCGACCACCGAGCGGTCCGGGACGTCCCACACGAGCAGCGCGCGATCGGCGGGCTCGCTCAGCGCGCCGCCGAGGACCAGCTCGCCGCGCTCGACGGCCGCCGCGGCGAGGGCCAGGTGCTCCTGCCGGAGCGGGGCGCGGCGCTCGACGTAGTCGTCGACCAGGACGTACTCCAGAAGCAGCATTCGTGAACTCTCCTACCAGCGGTTGCGGCGGGACCGCTCCAGCGCGCTGACCAGGCTCACCAGCACGGCCGCGACGACGACCTGGATGGCAAAGGTGCCGATGCCGCCGGCGTCGATCGCGTTGCCGATGGACAGCCCGGCGACGGCGCCGACGACCCCGATGAGGATGGTGAAGAGGCAGCCGATGGGGTTGCCGCCGGGCGCGACCAGCCGGCCGAGCAGCCCGACGAGGATGCCCGACCCCAGGGCGCCGAGCAGGCTCGAGGTGTCCACGGCCCCAGCGTATGCGGCGGCAGGATGGGCCCGTGAGGCGTCTGGCATGGGACCACAACGCGTACTACCACCGGCTGGTGCTCCGGCAGCTCCCCCCGGGGCCGGGGCGTGTGCTGGACGTGGGATGCGGCGCGGGGTCCCTCGCCGCGAAGCTCGCAGCCCGCGCCGGCCACGTGGACGCGCTCGACCGGGACCCGGGCATGGTGGCGGCGGCCGCCCGGGCCGTGCCCGCCAACGTGACCTGCCGTCGGGCTGACTTCCTCCGTCACGAGGTGCCGGCCTCGGCCTACGACGCGGTCGTGTCGATGAGCTCCCTGCACCACATGCCGCTCGAGCCGGCGCTGCTGCGCATGGCCGACGCGCTGCGGCCCGGCGGCGTGCTCGTGGCCGTGGCGCTTCCTCGGGTCGACCTGCCGCACGAGCTGCCCGTGGAGCTCGCCGCCGCCGTGGCCCAGCGCGGCCTCGCCGTCGCGTTCGGCCTCGGCCGCGCGGTGTCCGGCGGCGGCTGGTACGCCCCCGAGCCCGGGCACGACGCCATGCCGATGCTCGAGCCGGGCCTGACCGTGCGCGAGGTGCGGGAGCAGGCGCGCCAGGTGCTGCCGGGGGCGGAGGCCCGCCGGCTGCTGTTCTGGCGCTACCTGCTCCGCTGGCGCAAGCCGCTCGGGCGTTAGCGCAGCTCCACGACCGCGACCGAGTCCGCCGGCATCTCCAGCGCCTCGCCGTCGTACGCGACCCCGCCGCTCTCGAGCAGGACGTGGACCTGCTCGTCCTCGGTGAGCACGACCGACGCCGCCTCCTCGGCGAGGTTCACGACGACCCGCACCGGGCCGCGGTGAACGACGAGCAGCCCGCCCTCGTCGTCGAGCTCGACCGCGACCTCGTCGAGCCGCGGGTCGGTGAGCTCCGGGCGCGCGCGGCGCAGCGCGATGAGCGCCCGGTACCAGGCCAGCAGCCCGCGCGGGTCCTTCGCCCGCTCGTCCCAGTCGAGCACGGACCGGTCCCGGGTGGCCGCGTCCTGGGGGTCGGGGACGTCCTCCTCGGCCCAGCCGTGGGAGGCGAACTCCTTGCGCCGGCCCTGGCGTACGGCCTCGGCGAGCTCGGGCTCCTGGTGGTCGGTGAAGTACTGCCACGGCGTCGAGGCGGCGTACTCCTCGCCCATGAAGAGCATCGGGGTGAACGGCCCGGTGAGGACGAGGGCCGCCGCGATCTTCAACCGGCCGTCGGACAGCGTCGCCGCGAGCCGGTCGCCGGTCGCCCGGTTGCCGACCTGGTCGTGGGTCTGGGTGTACGCCACGAACCGGTACGCGGGCACGCGCGGGTCGACCGGTGCGCCGTGCGTGCGGCCGCGGAAGGAGGACCAGGTGCCGGCGTGGAAGAACGCCCCGGTGAGGGTCGACGCGATCGCCTCGTTCGGGTCCTCGGCGAAGTCGGCGTAGTAGCCCTGGGACTCGCCGGTGAGCAGCGTGTGCAGCGCGTGGTGCACGTCGTCGTCCCACTGGGCGGTGAGGCCGTAGCCGCCCGCCTCGCGCGGGGTCACGAACATCGCGTCGTTGCGGTCGCTCTCGGCGATGAGGGACAGCGGCCGGCGCAGCGCGGTGGACAGCCGGTCCACCTCGTCGGCGAGCTCGGCCAGCAGGTGCGTCGCGCGCTCGTCGACGAGGGCGTGGACGGCGTCGAGGCGCAGGCCGTCCACGTGGAAGTCGCGCAGCCAGCTGACGGCGTTCTCGATGACGAACCGGCGGACCTCGTCGGACCCCTCGTCGTCGAGGTTGACCGCGTCACCCCAGGGCGTGGAGTGCCGGCCGGTGAAGTAGGGGCCGAAGCGGCCGAGGTAGTTGCCGCTCGGGCCGAGGTGGTTGTAGACGACGTCGAGCACGACGCCCAGGCCGCGGGCGTGGGCCGCATCGACGAACCGCTTGAAGCCGTGCGGGCCGCCGTAGGGCTCGTGCGCGGCGTACAGGTGCACGCCGTCGTAGCCCCACCCGTGCCGGCCGGGGAAGGACGCGATCGGCATCACCTCGACCAGGTCGACGCCGAGGTCGACCAGCTCGTCCAGCCGGCCGATCGCGGCGTCGAACGTCCCCTCGGAGGTGAACGTGCCGATGTGCAGCTCGTAGACGACCGACCCGGCCAGCTGGCGCCCCGTCCAGCCCGCGTCGGTCCAGCCGAAGCCGGCGTGCTCGTAGACCCGGCTGGGGCCGTGCACGCCGTCCGGCTGCCACAGCGAGCGCGGGTCGGGGGTCGGGCCCTCGCCGTCCACGACGTAGCCGTAGTCGGTCCCGTGCCCGGCGTCCGGCACGTCGAGGGACCACCACCCCCGGTCCCCGGCGGTCATCGGGCTGCGCTGCCCGGACAGGTCGAGCTCGACGGTCGTGGCCTGAGGCGCCCATACACGGAAGGTCGTCACGGCGCACTCTCTGCCCCGCGCCGGGCCCGGCCACTCCACCAGGTTTCGGCGCGTCTGCGACCGAGATGATCGGACCATGGCGAAGCACACCAAGACCCCCGCACCGAGCGTCAGCGAGCTGCTGCGGCTGCCGCCGGGGGAGCGGGTCGACCTGGCGGCCACGGACACGCGGGCCACCCCCGGCATCTCGGGCGGCAAGGGCGCGGCCGGCGCCGCCCAGCAGGAGCTGGCCGAGCGGCTGGCCGAGCTGCAGGAGCGGCTGTACGCCTCGGGCCGCACGGGAGGCGAGCGCCGCCTCCTGCTCGTCCTGCAGGGGATGGACACCTCCGGCAAGGGAGGGACGGTCCGGCACGTGCTCGGCCAGGTCGACCCGCAGGGCGTGTCGATCACGGCCTTCGCCCGGCCCACCGAGGAGGAGCTGCACCACGACTTCCTCTGGCGGGTCGAGCGCCGGCTCCCGCCCGCCGGCGCGATCGGCGTGTTCGACCGCTCGCACTACGAGGACGTCGTCGCCGCGCGGGTCCGCGGCTCGGTCCCGCAGAGCACCTGGGGCCCGCGCTTCGACATCATCAACCGCTGGGAGGAGCAGCTCGTCGAGCGCGGGCTCACCCTGCTCAAGGTGTTCCTCCACATCAGCCCGGAGGAGTCGCGCCGCCGCCTGCTCGCGCGGCTCGACACCCCGGAGAAGCATTGGAAGTTCTCGCCGGACGACATCGACGACTGGGGCCGCTGGGACGCCTACACCGAGGCGTACGAGGACGCGCTGCGCCGCTGCGGCACCCGCACGGCGCCGTGGTTCGTCGTGCCCGCCGACCGCAAGTGGTACCGCAACTGGGCCGTCACCGCGCTGCTCGTCGAGCACCTGGACGGCTTGGGGCTCGGGTGGCCGCCGGCGACGTTCGATGTCGCGGCCGAGCGGGCGAGGCTGCTGGCCGCGGGCTGACCTCTACGCCGCCTTTCGCGTGCCCCGGCGGCTGGACGACGGGGAAGGGGCACCCGGCCGGCCTGGCCGGGTGCCCCGTGCAGTGCGAGCGGTCAGAGCCACACCTGGCAGTTGGTCAGCGACTCGCCGGCGTCACGCCGGCAGCCGTTGAGCCCCGTGCCGCCGTCGCCGCTGTCCTCGGCGACCCCGTTCTTCGTGCGGAGCAGGTCGTTGTCCGCGCCGCCGTAGACGTAGTCGTAGGACCCGTCGTCCTTGCTCGCCGCGTCGAGGGTGTCGGCGCCGGCGCCACCGTCGGCGTAGTCCCACCCGGCCTCGCCGTAGATCTGGTCGTTCCCGCCGTCGCCGACGAGCGTGTCGGCGCCGTCGGAGCCGTTGATGTAGTCGTGGTCGGCGCCTCCGGAGACGACGTCCGAGCCGCCGCCGCCGACGACGACGTCGTTGCCTGCGCCGCTGAAGATGCGGTTGAGCCCGTCGATGACCGGCGTGGTGTCGTCGCCGTAGACGTGGTCGTCGCCGGAACCGGAGCAGATCGTGTCGGCGCCGCCGTTGCCGTAGACCCAGTCGTTCCCGCCGAGCGACACGATGACGTCGTTGCCCGGGGTGCCCTGGATCGAGTCGATGCCCGCGGTTCCGACGATGGTGGCGAGCTTCCCGTCACAGAAGTGGAAGTTGACCAGGTCGCCCGGCCCGGGCAACTGGGGAGCGGGCATCTCCGTGAGCGGTGGCGGGGGCACCGCGGCGGAAGCGGCCTGGGGAGCGAGCACCGAGAGGGCGGCGCCCATGGCGGTGGCGGCGAGCGTGGTCCAGCGGACAGAGTTCGAGAACATGGTTTCTCCTTCAGGGGTTCGGGTGGGGCACGGTGCCCCGTCGCAATGCAGGAATCAGCGGGAAGCCGTCTGATGCAGAGTGTCAGCAGAATGACGCTTCCTGTGTCAGATGGCTGACGTAGTGGTGCCCGGCACTCGTGCACGGGCGCGGAGCGGTGACGCCTACGCGAAGTCCTCGCAGTCGAGGACGGCCTCCGGGTAGTCCGAGGCGCACCGGTCCCAGCCGCTACCGCCCCGGCCCTGGTCGTTGGCCCAGCCGTCGTCGGCGTAGATGATGTCGTCGCCGGAGCTGCCGTAGACCAGGTCCACGTAGTCGGCGCCACCGCCGGCCACCGCGTCGAGGACGTCGTTGCCGTCGCCGCCGTCGGCCCAGTCGAAGCCGACGCCGTTCACCAGGTGGTCGTTGCCGATCCCGCCCATGAGCGCGTCCGAGCCGCCCGCGCCCCGGACGATGTCGTTGCCCGGGCCGCCGTCGACGCTGTCGTTGCTCTCTCCGCCGAAGACCGTGTCGTGCCCGGCCCCGCCGAAGATCGTGTTGGAGCCGTCCCACTCCGCGGGCGACGGCTTGTCGCCGTAGACCCAGTCGTTGCCGTCGCCGGCGCATATGGTGTCGGAGCCGCTGAGGCCGTGCACGGTGTCGTTGCCGCCGAAGGCGACGATCACGTCGTTGCCGGGCGTGCCGACGATGAACTCTGCGTTCGAGGTGCCCACGATCGTGGCCTTGAGCCCGTCGCAGGTGAGCGTGCCCTTGTCGGTCAGGTGGCCGACGGAGGCGGACGCGCTGTAGGGCGCTGCGGCCGACATCAGGGCGGCCAGGCCGACGGAAGCGACGGTCCAACGGACAGAGGTGCGCATGAGTCCTCCTCGGTTCCCGTGCGCAGCACCTTGCTGCGCACGGGAACGAGGCTATGGACGACGTGCCGGCCGGTCCGTCAGGAAGCTGACGCCTGAACCGTCATTCTGCTGACGCAGTGCGCGCGAGCAGTGCCACCGGGAGGCTCGCCAGCAGGTCGGAAAGGCGCACGTCCCCGCCCGGGAAGGTGCGCCCGGTGAGGCGGTCCACCCATTGCCCGGCAGGCAGCGACGCGGTCTCGGCGTCCCAGCCGCCCGCGCGCTCGAGGCCCGCGCCGAGGCGCGTCACCACGACCGCGACATCGTCACCGCGTACGAACCCGACGGCGTGCGGCGACGTCGTGGCCAGTGGCGTGTAGGCGCCGGAGGCGCCGAACGACTCGGGCCGCTCGGCACGCAGCCGCAGCGTGCGCGACACCACGAGCAGCTTCTCGGCGTCCAGCCCCTCGGCAGGTGTCCCGTCGTCCAGAGCGGCAAGCAGCTCCCGGCGGGCCGCATAGTCCACCGGCCGCCGGTTGTCGGGGTCGACCAGCGAGAGGTCGACCAGCTCCGTGCCCTGGTAGACGTCGGGGACGCCGGGCATGGTCAGCTGCAGGAGCTTCTGGCCGAGCACGTTGACGCGGAAGTACGGCGCGAGCCGCTCGACGAACGCCTCGACCGATTGGGTGATTCCCGGATCACCAATCACAGCTTCGGCGAACGTCTTGACGTCCGTGTCGTAGCGCTCGTCCGGCTCGGTCCAGGTGGTGTGCACCTTGGCCTCGCGGGTGGCCTTCTCGAGGTACGCCGTCAGCCGGTCGGCCGAGATCGGCCAGGCCCCGACGACGATCTGCCAGAGGAGGTACTCCGTCGCGGCGTCGGGCCAGCCGACGTCGGAACGGTGCTTCGCGGCCAGCGCCCGCCACTCCGTGACCGCGCCTGCCCATGCCTCGGGCAGCTCGCTGAGCACCGCGAGCCGCGCGCGCACGTCCTCCGAGCGCTTCGTGTCGTGCGTCGACAGCGTGGTCATGGCCAGCGGCCAGTCGCGCTGCTGCCCCGCGCACCACTCGTGCCATTCCTGCGCCTCCACCCCGAAGCGGGACGGGTCGCCGCCGACCTCGTTGAGCGAGACGAGCGGGTGCCAGCGGTAGAACGCGGTGTCCTCGACGCCCTTGGCCATGACGGGGCCGCACGTCTGCTGGAAGCGCGTGACGAACTCGTCGAGCCGGCGGCCCCGCCCCAGCCGGCCCAGCACGAGGTCGCGCACCAGGTCGAGCGTCGCGTGGCGCTCCTCGGGCAGCTGCTCGCGGGCCGCGGCGGCCGCCTCCTCGACCACCCGCACGCTGTCGGGGTGCGGCTCCTCGCCGGGCACGACGTACGCCCGGTAGACCGGGAAGGCCACGAGCAGCTCGACGACGGCCTCGCGGAGGCCGCGCCGGGTGTGGTCGCGCAGGTGCACGTCGTCGGCGCACACCGCGGCGGCCACCTCGACCAGGCGGGCGACCTCGGCGTACAGCCCGTGCTCGACCACCCAGCGCTTGGCCTCCGCGACGACCTCGGAGAAGTCCTCGGGGAGCCCGGTGAGCTCGGAGTGCAGGGTGCGCAGGGCGGGGGCGCCGTCCGGGTCGACGAAGACGCCGCCGGCCCGGAGCAGCGCGTCGTAGCCGGTGGTGCCGGCCGTGGGCCAGTCGTCGGGGAGGGACTCGTGGCCCTCGGTGATCTTCTCGACGACGACCCACGCGCCCTCCGTGGCCCGCTCGAGCCGGCGCAGGTAGTCGCGCGGGTCGGCCAGCCCGTCGGGGTGGTCGATGCGCAGCCCGTCGATGCCGCCCTCGCGCAGCAGCGAGACGAGGACGGCGTGGGTCTCGGCGAAGACCTCCTCCTTCTCCACCCGTAGCCCGGCCAGGGTGTCGATGTCGAAGAACCGCCGGTAGTTGAGCTCCTCGTCCGCGACCCGCCAGTAGGCGAGGCGGTACCACTGCCGGTCGACCAGCCGGTCCAGCGGCAGGTCCTCGGTGCCCTGCCGCACGGGGAAGACGTGGTCGTAGTAGCGCAGCACCGGCTCGCCGCCGGGCCCGCCCTCCGGGTCGAGCGTGATCTCGCCGTCGTCGAGCGCCTCGCCGATCCGCTTGCCGAGCACCGGCATGAGCACGGCGTGCGACTCGACCGACCAGTCGACGTCGAACCACGACGCGTAGGGCGAGCGCGGGCCGTCGCGCAGGACCGACCAGAGCGCGCCGTTCAGCGTCTCGGGGGTCGGCACCGCCATGTGGTTCGGGACCACGTCGACGACCATGCCGAGGCCCGCCTCGCCGAGGGCCTCCCGCAGCCGCGAGAACGCCGCCGCCCCTCCGAGCTCCTCGTTGAGCCGGCTGTGGTCGACCACGTCGTAGCCGTGCTGAGAGCCCGGCGCGGCCTGCAGGATCGGGGAGAGGTACGCGTGGGAGACCCCGAGCGCGGCGAGGTAGCCCGCCTGCTCGGCGAGGTCGCCGAACCCCCACGACGGGTTGAGCTGCAGCCGGTACGTCGAGCGCGGGACCGGCTTGCCAGCGGCGGGCAGGTGCCGGCCGCTGGACTCCGAGGACGACGCAGCCGCCATCAGTGGGCCCGGCGCAGGATGAGGAGCGAACGCGCCTCGACCTCGATCTCGCCGCCGGCCTTGATGGGGGGCCGGTCCTCGACGAGCGGCGCCGCGGTGTCGCACTCGATGTCCCAGGCCGAGCCGTAGTCCCCGTCCGGGACGGTGAAGGTGACGTCCTCGTGGCCGGCGTTGAACAGCAGCAGGAAGGAGTCGTCGACGACCTTCGCCCCGCGGGTGTCGGGCTCGCTGATCGCGTCCCCGTTGAGGAAGACCGCGACCTCCTTCGCGGACGCCTCGCCCCAGTCCTCGCCGGTCATGTGCGACCCGTCGGGCCGGAACCACGCGATGTCGTCAACCCCGTCGCCGGTGAGCGGCCGGCCCTGGAAGAACCGCCGGCGGCGGAAGACCGGGTGCTCCCTGCGCAGCCGGACGAGCCGCTGGGTGAACTCGAGCAGCGACCACTCGGCCCGCGACTCGTCCCAGTTCACCCACGAGATCTCGTTGTCCTGGCAGTAGGCGTTGTTGTTGCCGCCCTGGGACCGGCTCATCTCGTCGCCGTGCAGGATCATGGGCACGCCCTGGGACAGCAGGAGCGTCGCGAGGAAGTTCCGCTTCTGCTGCTCGCGCAGCGCGATGATGTCGACGTCGTCGGTCGGGCCCTCCGCGCCCGAGTTCCAGGACCGGTTGTGGCTCTCGCCGTCGGCCCCGCCCTCGCCGTTGGCGTCGTTGTGCTTCTCGTTGTACGACACGAGGTCGTGCAGCGTGAAGCCGTCGTGTGCCGTCACGAAGTTGATCGACGCGAACGGGCGCCGGCTGTCGTTGTGGTAGAGGTCGCTCGAGCCGGTCAGCCGCGACGCGAACTCGCCCAGCGTGGAGGGCTCGCCGCGCCAGAAGTCGCGGACGGTGTCGCGGTACTTGCCGTTCCACTCGGTCCACAGCGGGGGGAAGTTGCCGACCTGGTAGCCGCCCTCGCCGACGTCCCACGGCTCGGCGATGAGCTTGACCTGGCTGACGACCGGGTCCTGCTGCACGAGGTCGAAGAAGGCCGACAGCCGGTCGACCTCGTGGAACTGGCGGGCCAGCGACGCGGCGAGGTCGAAGCGGAAGCCGTCGACGTGCATCTCGGTGACCCAGTAGCGCAGCGAGTCCATGATGAGCTGCAGGACGTGCGGGTGCCGCATGAGCAGGGTGTTGCCGGTGCCCGTCGTGTCGTAGTAGTGCTTGGGGTCGCCGTCCACGAGCCGGTAGTACGCGGTGTTGTCGATACCGCGGAAGGACAGCGTCGGGCCCATGTGGTTGCCCTCGGCGGTGTGGTTGTAGACGACGTCGAGGATGACCTCGATGTCCGCCGCGTGCAGGGCGCGCACCATCGACTTGAACTCGAGGACCTGCTCGCCGCGCTGCCCGCTCGAGGAGTACTCGTTGTGGGGGGCGAAGAAGCCGATCGTGTTGTAGCCCCAGTAGTTCGACAGGCCGCGCTCGATGAGGTGGTGGTCCTGCACGAACTGGTGCACCGGCATGAGCTCGACCGCCGTCACGCCCAGCGACTTCAGGTGGTCGACCATGACGGGGTGCGCCAGGCCGGCGTACGTCCCGCGGATCTCCTCGGGGATGTCCGGGTGCTGGATCGTCAGGCCCTTGACGTGGGCCTCGTAGATGACCGTCTCGTGGTAGCCGTGCCGCGGGTGGCGGTCGTCCTGCCAGTCGAAGTACGGGTTGATGACGATCGACTTCATCGCGTGCGGCGCGCTGTCGAGGTCGTTGACCGCGTCCGGGTCGGCGAACTTGTAGTCGAAGAGCGCCTCGTCCCAGTCGATGCCGCCCTCGATCGCCTTCGCGTACGGGTCGAGCAGCAGCTTCGCCGGGTTGAACCGCTGCCCCGCGTCGGGGTTGTGCGGCCCGTGGACCCGGTAGCCGTAGCGCTGCCCGGGGCGGACCCGGGGCAGGTAGCCGTGCCACACGAACGCGTCGACCTCGGGCAGGTCGATCCGCGTCTCCGTCCCGTCCCGGTCGAACAGGCAGAGCTCGACCCGGTCGGCGCCCTCGGTGAAGAGTGCGAAGTTCGTTCCCGCTCCGTCGAACGTTGCCCCGAGCGGGTACGCGCTTCCCGGCCAGACCTCCATGCTCTCCCTTTCGTCTCGCATCGCTTCTCCGCCGGGCCGGCGCGCGTCGGCGACGCGCGCGCGGGCTCCGGCGCTTACACACCCTCCCCCCGCAGAGGGAGGACCATGCCTGGGAGCGTCATTCGGGCGCAACGGTCAGGGGGCGGCCTCAGCTCCCGGCTCGGCCGCCACCTGCCCGATCACGACGACGGCGGGGGCGCGCACACCCCGCTGCGCGGCCAGCGCGGCGATGTCGGCGAGCGTGCCGCGCGTGACGCGCTGCTGCGGCGAGTACGCCGACTCGACGATGCCGACCGGCAGGCCGGCAGGCGCCCCGGCCGCCTGCAGGCCCTTCGCGGCGTCGGCGAGGTGGGTCACGCCCATGAGCAGGACGAGGGTCGAGCCGCGCGCCAGCAGCCGGGCGTACGCCTCCAGCGTGTCGGGCTCGACGACGTCGTGCCCGGTGGCGACGGTGAACGAGCGGGCCACCCCGCGCGAGGTGACCGGCATGCCGGCGGTGGAGGGCGCGGCGATCGCGCTCGTGACACCGGGCACCACCTCGACCGGGACGCCCGCCGCGCGGCACGCCGCGACCTCCTCGGGGCCGCGGCCGAAGACGTACGGGTCGCCCCCTTTGAGCCGGACCACTCGCCTGCCGGCCAGCGCGTGCTCGACGAGCAGCTCGCCGATCTCGCGCTGCGGCACCGGGTGGTGGCCGGGCTGCTTGCCCACGTCGACGACCACGACGTCATCGTCGAGCTCCTCGAGCAGCGCGGTCGGGCCCAGCCGGTCGGTGACGACGACGTCGGCCTCGGCGAGCAGCCGGCGCCCTCGCGTCGTGAGCAGGCCGGGGTCACCGGGCCCGCCGCCGACGAGGGCGACCGAGCCGACCCCGGACGCGGGGCGGCGCTGCCTGCGCAACGGGAGGGCACCCTCGTCGAGCGAGCGGGCCACGGCGTTGCGCAGGGCCCGCGCGCGGAGCGGGTCACGGCCCGCCGACACCGCGATCAGCACGTCGTCGCGGCGGGTGACGGCCGGGGTCCAGGCCGCGGAGGCGGCGGCGTCGTCCGCGCGCACGCACCAGACCCGGGCCGCCTCGGCATCGGCCGCCACCGCGGCGTCGACCGCCGGCACGCCGGTCGCGGTGTGGACGAGCCACACATCCTCGAGGTCGGCGGGCGAGTACCCCCGCCGGTGCCAGGTCAGGGCGCCGGAGTCGGCGAGGGTGCGCAGGTCGCCGATGGCGTCCGGGGCGACGACCGTCACCAGCGCCCCCGCCTCGAGCAGCCCGCGCGCACGCCGGAGGCCGACCGGGCCGGCGCCGACCACGAGGGCCTGGCGCCCGGCCAGGCCGAGCAGCAGCGGGTATCCGGATGCGGTGTCGATGGCGGGGATTGTCGCAGGTCAGCGAGCGGCGGTCCGGCAGGCGTCGCCCGGCTGCGGCACGCGCCCCGCTCCTACGCGCACCGCCTTGCTCCCCGGTCGGGGGAGCAAGGCGGTGTCGGGCGGTGCGGAGCGTGGCTCGGTGGTCGCGCTAGTTGCGGTCGGTCAGCAGCCCACGGCGCTTGAGCACGGCCCGCTCGAGCGGCGTGAAGAAGGCGAGCTCGATGACGATGCCGACCAGCAGGATGAAGAAGACGCCGGAGAAGACCATCGGCATGTCCTGCAGCTGTCGGCCGTCGTCGAGGTAGCCGCCCAGCCCGCGGGCGATGTCGTTGCTGCGGACGATCAGCTCGGCCGCCATCAGCGACCTCCAGGAGAAGGCCCAGCCCTGCTTGAGGCCGGCGACGTAGCCGGGCAGCGCCGCAGGCAGCACGATGTGCCAGATCGCGCGGAAGCCGCGGGCACCCAGCACGTGCCCGACCCGCAGCAGCAGCGGAGGGACCTGGTCGACGCCGGACAGGAGCCCGTTGGCGATCGAGGGCACCGCGCCGAGCAGGATGACGGCGAACATCGCCTTCTCGGTCAGGCCGAACCAGATGATCGCCACCGGGACCCACGCCACCGACGGCAGCACCTGCAGGCCGGACAGGATCGGGCCGAAGCCGGCGCGCAGGAACGTGACCTGCGCGACGACGACGCCGATGGCCGTGCCCACGAGCACCGACAGGGCGAAGCCGAGGATCCCGCGCTGCAGGCTGCCCTGGAACGCCTCGACGACCACGCCCTTGGACCACTGGTCCGAGATGGCCGCACCGACGTCCGCCGGTCCCGGGAACTTGGTGATCGACGGGTTGAGCGCGAGGACCAGGACGTTCCAGAGCGCGAACAGCCCCGCGAGGACCACGAGCGGCGGGACGGCGGCCGTCACCCACTTGCGCCACCGCGGAGTTCCCGAGGGGGCCTCGAGCGCCAGCGCGTCGAGGCCGGCCTCGAGCTGGGCGTCGTCCCCCGCCCCGGCCTGACGCTTCACCGCATCACTGACGGACATCGATGCTGCCCTCCTCCGGGCTCGGGGCGGCGCCGGTGGCGTGACGACGGATCTCGACACTCAGCCGCTCGGTGATCTCACCGGCGAGCGCCGAGACGTCGGGTGCCTCGATGCGCCGCGGCTGCGGGATGTCGACCTGCCACTCGCGGATGACCCGGCCGGGGCGCGAGGACAGCAGGACCACCCGCTGGCCGAGACGTACGGCCTCGCGCACGTTGTGCGTGACGAAGACGATGGCGACGCCGGTCTCCTCCCACACCCGGACGAGCTCCCCGTGCAGCGCATCGCGGGTGATCGCGTCGAGCGCGGAGAACGGCTCGTCCATGAGCAGGACCGGTCGCTTCTGGGCGAGGGCACGCGCCAGCGCGACGCGCTGGCGCATGCCGCCGGACAGCTCGTGCGGCCGCTTGCCGTAGGCGCCGTCGAGCCGGACCAGGCTGAGCAGGCGCTCGGCCTCGGTGCGCCGCTCGGAGCGGGGGACGCCGCGCAGCCGCAGCGCGAGCTCGACGTTGCGGCCAGCGGTGAGCCAGGGGAAGAGGCCACCCTCCTGCGGCATGAGCGCGGCCCCCTCGCCCTGGACGGACACGGTGCCGGCCGTCGGGTCGTCCAGCCCCGCGATCAGGGAGAGCAGGGTGGACTTGCCGCAGCCCGAGGCACCGAGCAGGGCCACGAACTCGCCCGGGGCCACGTCCAGCGAGACGCGGTCGAGGGCGAACACGGCGCCCTCGCCCCGCCCGAACGCCTTGCGCACGGCTTTCACCGAGACGACCGGCGCGGGGGCTCCGCCGGCGCCGGCCGACGGGCCGGCCGTGTCGAGCAGGGACATCTCTCGCTACCTCTCGGGTGGTCCTCAGGCGGTCCGGGCCGCCGCGGATGGTGCGCGCTCGAACGTCAGACGCCGAGGCCGGCGTCGTCGACCGCGGGCTGGCCCTGCTCCTGGAGCACCTGGTTGAGCAGGGACAGGTCGTAGATCCCGGTGAGGTCGGGCTCGTCGAGCAGCCCGGCCGCCACTGCGTTCTCCGCGGCCTGCTTCAAGGAGGAGGCCACCGGGTCGTCGGTGACCTCGATGTTGGAGAAGGCGCTCTCGAGGATCGGCTCGGCGATCGCCTTGCCGGTCTCCTCCTCGATCTGGGCGTTGATGTCGGCCTTCGCCTGGTCCGGGTTGGCGGCGATCCAGGTGGTCGTCTCCACCTGGCCCTCGAGCAGCGCCTTCACCGTAGCGGGGTACTCGGAGAGGAACTCCTGCGACACCACGAGGTGGGTGGTGACGAAGCGGCCCTCGGGCCAGAGGGTCTTCTCGTCGACGAGGACCTTCGCGCCGGCTTCCTGGACGAGCCGCGAGGACCACGGCTCGGGCAGCCAGGCGCCGTCGAGGTTGCCGTCCTGGAACTGCTGCAGGGTGGTCGCGTTCTCCGTGTTCACGATCGAGACGTCGCCCTTGCCGGTCACCGGCACCTCGAGCCCGTTCTCCGCCAGCCAGGCTCGCAGTGCGACGTCCTGCGTCCCGCCGAGCTGCGGGGTCGCGATCTTCTTGCCCTCGAGGTCTGCCGCCGAGTTGATCTCCGGCTTCACCACGAGCGCGGCGCCGCCGGACGTGGCGCCGCCGACGATGCGCAGCAGCGAGCCGTTGCTCTTGACGAAGCCGTTGATGGCGGGGTTCGGCCCGAGGTACGCGGCGTCGATGGAGCCGCCCGTCATCGCCTCGATGGCGGCCGGGCCGGCGTTGAAGACCGAGGTCGTGATCTTCGTATCACCGAGCGCCTCGGCGTAGATGCCCTCGGCGAGGCCGACGAGCGGCGTCGCGTGCGTCACGTTGGCGAAGTAGCCCAGCCGCAGCTCGTCGGCGGTGCCCCCGGTCTCGGCGACCTGGGACGCGGCGGGCGCGGCCGGCGCGGCGTCGGCGTCGCTGTTGTCGTCGGCGCTGGCGCAGGCCCCGAGGGCGGTCAGCAGCGGAAGGGCCAGCAGCGGCGCCAGGGAGCGTCGCCAGCGGGAGGTGCGGGGGAGCGATCGGGTCACGGGAGGTCCTTCGGGGGAGGCGGCTGGGAGCAGGCGGGCGAGGCGCCGTACGGGAGCGCCCGGCATGTGCCGGGCGCGTCGCGGTACGCGCCTAGCGACATCGCCTCTCGACCCGAGGCGCGGCGACGGGGAGCGCCCGTGCGCGTACTGCCACCGACTCCTCCTCATGCTCTGGTCACGCCTACAAGTTTGGTAGGCAATCTAGCCGAACAAGGCCGGTCCTCGCGAGCCGACGCGAGGACCGGCACGAGATTCTTCCGGGGAAGACCGGACGAATCACCCGACGAAGGGCCGGAAGCCCTCCGCCCCTCTCACACGTGGATGCCGCACTCCGTCTTCGACATGCCGGCCCAGCGGCCGGCCCGGGCGTCCTCGCCCGGCGCGACCCGCCGGGTGCACGGCTCGCACCCCACGGACGGGTAGTCGTCCCACACCAGGGGGTTGAGCAGAACGCCGTGCTGCTGGGCGTAGGCGTCGACCTGCTCCTGGGTCCAGCGCGCGAGCGGGTTGATCTTGACCTTCTCGCGCTTGGCGTCCCAGCCCACCACGGGCGTGCCCGCGCGGGAGGGGCCCTCGTCCCGGCGCACTCCGCTGCCCCACGCGTCGTACTCGGCGAGCACGCGGTTCAGCGGGTCGACCTTGCGCATGGCGCAGCAGAGGTCGGGGTCGCGCTCGAAGAGCCGCTCGCCGTAGACCTCGTCCTGCTGCCTGATGGTCAGCAGCGGCAGGACGGTGCGCACCCGGACGGGGTACGTCGCCTGCACCGCGTCGCGGGTGCCGATGGTCTCGGCGAAGTGGTAGCCGGTGTCGAGGAAGAGCACCGTGATCCCCGGCACGACCTGGCCGGCCAGGTGGGACAGGACCGTGTCGCCGCCCATGGACCCGGTGATCGCGAACCGGTCCCCGAACGTCTGCCCGGCCCAGGCCAGGACCTCCTCGGCGGTCGCGTCCTCGAGGTCGCGACCGGCCTGCAGCGCGAGCTCGCGCAGCTCGTCCGGGGAGCCGGCCCCCATCAGCGGCTCGGTGGTCAAGGTCATGCGCTCGTGCCTCCTCCGGCGGTGCCCGCGCCGGCGCCGGACGCGGTGCTTCCGCCCACGGCCAGGCCGACCAGCTTCACGGTGAACACCCGCAGGCACGCCCCGCATGCCCACGCCGCGTGTGACGCTTCACTCGGGCGCAGGTCCTCCTCCCCGCAGTACGGGCAGTGGAACGGGACGGCGCGCTCGCTCATCGCAGGTCTGCCTCCTCGGCCCTCGCCACCCACGCGGCGAACGCCTCGTCGTCCTCACGCTGCTCGTCGAAGCGACGCGCGACGCGCTCGATGTAGTCCGGCAGCTCGGCGGCCGACACCTTGAGCCCGCGCAGCTTGCGCCCGAACCCCGCGTGCACGCCGAGGCCGCCGCCGAGGTGCACCTGGAAGCCGTCCTCGTGCTCGCCGTCCGGCCCCTGGACCACCATTCCCTTGAGCCCGATGTCGGCCGTCTGGATACGGGCGCAGGAGTTCGGGCAGCCGTTGAGGTGGACCGAGAGCGGCTGGTCGAAGGTGGGCAGCCGGCGCTCCAGCTCGTCCATGAGCAGGCTCGCGCGCCCCTTGGTCTCCACGATCGCGAGCTTGCAGTACTCGAGGCCCGTGCAGGCCATCGTCCCGCGGCGGAAGACGCTGGGCCGGGCCTGCAGGTCGAGGGCCTCGAGCGCGGCGACCGTCGGCTCGACCTGCTCGAGCGGCACGTCGAGCACGAGCAGGTGCTGCTGCGGGGTCAGGCGCACCCGGTCGCTGCCCACGGACTCGGCCAGGTCGGCGATCCTGGACAGGATGGGCCCGCTGACGCGGCCGGTGCGCGGGGCCGCCCCGACGTAGTAGTTGCCGTCGCGCTGCTGGTGCACGCCGATGTGGTCGCGCTGGTGCGGGGGCGGGGGGGCCGGCGCGGGCCCGTCGACCAGCTTGCGCCCGAGGTACTCGTCCTCGAGGACCTGGCGGAACTTCTCGGCGCCCCAGTCGGCCATGAGGAACTTGAGCCGGGCCCGGTTGCGCAGCCGGCGGTAGCCGTAGTCGCGGAAGATCGAGACGACGCCGGCCCAGACCTCCGGGACCTCCTCGATCGGCACCCAGGCGCCCAGCCGCTCGGCGATGCGCGGGTTGGTCGACAGCCCGCCGCCGACCCAGACGTCGAACCCGGGCCCGTGCTCGGGGTGGACCACGCCCACGAAGGAGATGTCGTTGACCTCGTGCGCGACGTCCTGCCGGGGCGAGCCGCTGATGGCCGTCTTGAACTTGCGGGGGAGGTTCGAGAACGCCTTGTCCCCGACGTAGCGGCTCTTGATCGCGTCGACCGCGGGCGTGCCGTCGAGGATCTCGTCGGAGGCGACCCCGGCCACGGGGGACCCGAGGATGACGCGCGGGGTGTCGCCGCAGGCCTCCTCGGTCGTCAGCCCGACCGCTTCGAGCCGCTCCCAGATCGCGGGGACGTCCTCGATCCGGATCCAGTGCATCTGGATGTTCTGTCGGTCCGTCACGTCGGCCGTGTCGCGGCCGTACGCGGTCGAGACGTCGGCGATCGCCCGCAGCTGGGCGAGGCTGAGCTGCCCCCCGTCGACGCGGACGCGGAGCATGAAGTACTCGTCGTCGAGCTCGTGCGGCTCCAGCACCGCGGTCTGCCCGCCGGGGATCCCGGGGCGGCGCTGGGTGTACAGGCCCCACCAGCGCAGCCGGCCGCGCAGGTCCTGCGGGTCGATCGCGTCGAACCCGCGCTGGGAGTAGACGCCGAGGACGCGCTGGCGGACGTTGAGCCCGTCGTCGTCCTTCTTGAACTGCTCATTGGGGTTGAGGGGCGTGAAGTACCCGAGGGCCCACTGGCCCTCACCCTTCTTCCGCCGCGGCGCGGGAGGCAAGCGCGATCCTTACTTCTTGGGACGGGTGGAGCACGTACGCGCAGGACCGGGAAGGAGCCCGCGGCCGCCGGGCGCGTACGACCGGGAACGACGTACGGCGACGGCGGAGGTCAGCAGCTGCGACAGACCGCGCTCGACACGTGACCGTGGTCGACGTGGAGCCGCGCCACGAGGCGCACGGAGGTCATGGTCCCCTAGGGTCCCCTGACGAACGGCCGTGAGCAAACGTCGTCCGGATGCTGAGACGTGGGCGGCTGAGGGCTTGACAGCCTGAGCCTCCGGTCCCCGCGGTCGACGCGCGCGGGACGTCGGATCGGCACCCCGCGCAGCGCGGCAACTACGGTGAGGGGGTGAGCATCGGGGCTGCCGGGCGTACGGCCGGGCGTGTCCGCAGCTCGTCCGGGCTGGCCCTGCTGTGGCGGCTGGTGCGCGCGACGATCGCCTCGTGCTTCCGCTACCGGGTCACCGGGCTGGCCGCGGAGGCGGGGTTCTTCGCGCTGCTCAGCCTGCCGCCGCTCGTGCTCGGGCTGGTCGGCGCGCTCGGCTACGTCGACTCCTGGCTGGGCAGCGAGACCGTGGATGACGTCCAGCGCTCGATCACGACGACCGCCAGCGACGCGCTCACTCAGCAGACCGTCGACGAGGTCATCACGCCGATGCTGGACGACGTGCTGCGCGGAGCCCGGCCGGACATCATCTCGATCGGCTTCGTCCTCGCCCTCTGGTCGGGCTCACGGGCGCTCAACGTCTACGTCGACACCGTCACGATCATGTACGGCCTGTCCGGCCACCGCGGGATCGTCCGCACCCGGGCGCTGTCCTTCACGCTCTACGTGCTGGCCCTGGTGCTCGGCACGGCCGTCCTCCCGCTGGTCGTCGCCGGCCCGGGGCTCGTGGGCCGGACGCTGCCGGAGGGCTACGAGCTGCTGCAACGGATGTACTGGCCGATCGTGCTGCTCGTGTCCGTGCTGCTGGTCGCGTCGCTCTACCACATCGCGGTCCCGGTCCGGACGCCCTTCCGGCGCGACCTGCCCGGGGCCGCGCTCGCCGTGGCGTTGTGGGTGGTGCTCAGCTTCGTGCTGCGCTGGGTGATCCGCGAGAGCGTGGGCGGCACGTCCATCTACGGCCCGCTGACGGCGCCCATCGTCGTCCTCGTCTGGCTGTACTTCCTGGCCATCTCGGTGCTCATCGGGGCCGCGCTCAACGCCGCCTGGGACGAGGTCTGGCCCCTGCGGGAGACCGCTGAGGGCCGGCGCCGCCCCGTCGCGCACCCCGAGGAAAACCCGCTGACACCGGTCCCGGGCGACCGCTAACGTCCCCTCCGTGGCCGCGACGCGCGGCCGCACCTGTCGGACGGAAGGAGGCGGTCCCGGTGGACGACGTCTTCGTCGTGCCCGCTGCCGGCCCCGGCCGCGGGACGCCCCGTTCCCGCGCCCTCGTCGGCCGATCGCCCTCGGCACTTCCGACCTCCGACGACCCGGCGCCCCGCTAGCGCCGCGCCACGCCGCGCCGCAGGGGCGCCCCTCCTCGACAGGAACCCCTGACGTGCAGTTCTCGACCTCTCGTCCGTCCACCTCCACCTCGCTGTACGCCGAGCCCGGGCTGCTGCGCTCCCTCGGCTGGGACGCCACCACCGCCGCCGCGTACGACTCCGCCGTCGCCCTGCTCGCCGCATCGGAGACAGCCGCGTTGGCCCCCGCGCGGGTCGTGCGGGTCGACCGTGGCGCCTCCGAGACCCTGACCGCGCAGGGCCCGCTCCGCGTCGAGCACGCCGCCGCCGTGCTCGAGGCCGGCCGAGCCGACCCCACCACGCTGCCCTGCGTCGGGGACTGGGCGGTCGTCTCGCGCCACGAGGACCCGCCGCGCCTGGTGGCGCTGCTCGCACGCCGCACGGCCTTCGTCCGCCTCGGCTCGGCGCCGGGCACCTCGGCCGGCCAGGTGCTGGCGGCCAACGTCGACGTGGCGCTGGTCGTGGAGCCTCTCGTGCCCGAGCCGCACCCGGGCCGGGTGGAGCGGCTGCTGACCCTCGCCTGGGAGAGCGGCGCGCAGCCGGTCCTGGTGCTGACCAAGGCCGACCTGGCCCCGGACGCCGACGCCCTCCGGGAGGAGCTGGGGGCCGCAGCACCCGGGGTCGATGTGATTCCCGTCAGCTCGCGGACGGGTGAGGGGGTCGACCTGGTCCGGGCGTACGCCGCGGCCGGCGCCACGGTGGCGCTGCTCGGGCCGTCCGGCGCCGGCAAGTCCAGCCTCGTCAACGCGCTGTCCGGAGCCGAGCTGGCCCCGACCGGGGGCACGCGGGCCGACGGGAAGGGCCGGCACACGACCGTCTCGCGGGAGCTGGTCCTGCTCGCCGGAGGGGGAGCGCTCATCGACACGCCGGGGCTGCGCGGCATCGGAGTGGTCGCCGGCGAGGATGCGCTCGAGCAGGCGTTCGCCGACGTGACCGCACTGGCGGCGCACTGCCGCTTCGCCGACTGCGCGCACGGCGCGGAGCCGGGCTGCGCCGTGCTGGCGGCCGTCGAGTCCGGCGAGCTGCCCGAGCGCCGCCTGGCCAGCTGGCGCAAGCTCGAGCGCGAGGCCCGGTGGGTGGCGACGCGGCAGGACGCACGCGCGCGGGCACAGGAGCGCGACCGCTGGAAGGCGATCCACAAGGAGCTGCGGCGCAGCGGGCGCTCCCGGCCCTAGCCGGGCAGCGGGGCACCTGACACGGAAACACCCGAAGGACAGGGGAGGGCGGTCGGCGCGCGACGGCAGGGGCCGGGCACAATCAGCCCATGTCCGCGTCCCCGGCCCCCGACGGCCCGACCGCCCGCCCCGCCTCCCACGACGAGGCGTACTCCGCGCTCCGCCACGGCAGCTCGGAGGACGCCTGGGACCTGCTCGCCCGGGCGGTGCTCGTGGTGAGCAGCCTGGTCTTCCTCGCCGCCGTCATGGCGTACGCCGTGTGGCTGTTCGTGGAGGCCGCAACCAACTGACCGGCGTCCGCAAGCGCCTGTTGGAAACTCTGCGTTTCCAATAGGCTGCGGTTCGTGACCAACGTGGGCGAGGACCTCCTCACGTCGCACCTATCGGAGCTGGCCGCCCTGGCCCGGGCCCACCACCTCTTCGATGTCGAGCCGGTGGACACCGTGCACGCTGCGGCCCCGGAGAAGGACGCCGAGCTCAGCGTGCAGCTGGGGCCGGGGGCGACGTACGCCGACGTGCGCCGCTTCGAGCTGGCGGCGGCCGCGCTTCTCGGCGTTCCTGTCGTGGCCGTCAGCAAGGCCGCTGCGGCCGTCCCCGTCGCGCGCGGCACGGCCTCCGTCCCACAGGCCGCGGCGCGCGCAGTGGCCCGCGCGGGCGACTGAGCGCAACGCCGGGCAGGTCGACCACTCGGTCTCCCGCGGGCCGGCGGGGTGCGCGGTCGAGCGGGTCTGCGGTCGTCGCGGACCGATGCAGCGATGGCTTTCCCGGTCGGGCAGGAGAGCCGGCGTGGGGGCGGGAGAGCCGCCGTGCGGCGGGGTAGACCTCGTCCATGACCGAGCGGACGACGACGGGGCGGACGACGGCGGGGCACACGACGGCGGGGCAGGCGGCGCGGTCCACGATCGTGGTCGGGACCGACGGGTCGGACTCCTCGCGGGACGCGCTGCTGTGGGCCGCGGACGCAGCCCGGCGCAGTGGCGCCGGGCTACGGGCGGTGTACGCCTGGGACGTGCCGGCCGTCTCGGGCCTGGCGCTGGGGTTCGTCCCCGAGCCCGACCCCGACGTGTCGGCGACGGCCGGGCGGGAGGTCACGAAGCAGATCACCCACGCGCTGGCCGAGGCGGGCTTCTCGGACCTGCCGCTGGAGGTCCGCATCCGGCAGGGCCACGCCGCCCAGGCGATCCTGGACGAGTCCGGGGACGCCGACCTCATCGTGGTCGGCCGACGGGGGAGCGGGGGATTCGCGGCCGCGGTCATGGGCTCGGTCAGCCGCTACGTCAGCGCCCACGCCGCACGGCCGGTGGTGGTCGTCCCCTGTGACTCGCACCGCGCGAAAGGATGAGCCCGTCCCTCGAACGCTGCTGCAGAGACGCAGCGCAGACGTCGCAGGAAGAATGCAGAAAGCCGCACGCGATCGCGTGCGGCTCTCCCTCGGGGTGGTGGGCGATACTGGGATTGAACCAGTGACCTCTTCCGTGTCAAGGAAGCGCTCTCCCACTGAGCTAATCGCCCAAGGTTTTGCCGACGACGCCGTCGCGGCAAAATGCGAGGTGGAGACGGGATTTGAACCCGTGTAGACGGCTTTGCAGGCCGTTGCCTCGCCTCTCGGCCACTCCACCGAGGTGAGGCCCGGGCACTCCCGACCTCTCCGAGCGGACGACGGGATTCGAACCCGCGACCCTCACCTTGGCAAGGTGATGCTCTACCAACTGAGCCACGTCCGCGTGTCATTCCGGTGAGTGCTTCCGCTCTCCCCGGCGACGAGAAGAACTGTACCCCACGCCAGGAGGAGCTGGCACCGCCCCTCCCTGTCGTGTCCCCGTCCTGTCCGAGCGGTGGACTCGACGTGGCCACCGGGTGGCCGATCGGCGGGGTCGTCGTGGGTGGCGGGCGGCCCGCCCGTCCGTGGCCCGCTAGCGTCGCGGCGTGCGGCGACCCCCCTCGGCCTGGCTCGGCGGCCGGCTGGCCACCGGCCTCGAGGCGATCACCGACGACCCCGCCGACCTCGACCGCGGAGGCTGGTGGGCCGTGGTGCAGGGCTTCGAGGGCACGTTCCGGGCGGCCCGGTTCGCGCGGGTGGTGGCCGCTCCGCTGCCGGCGGCGCCGCCCTGGGCCGGCCCGGCGCGCGGAGCCTGGCGGTCCTCGCTCGACAAGGCCGGCTTCGTCGCGGCAGTGCGGGACGTGCGGGCGCGGATCGGGCGCGGCGAGGTCTACCAGGTCAACGTCTGCCGGGTGCTGGAGGCCGAAGCCCCGGACGCCGACGTGCTCGCCCTCGGCCACGTGCTCGTGGCGGGCAACCCCGCTCCCTACCTCGGGGTCGTCGACGTCCCCGGCGTCGCGCAGCTGGTCACGGCCAGCCCCGAGCTCTTCCTGTCCCGCGAGGGCGACGCCGTGGCCTCGATGCCGATCAAGGGCACGGCCCGCACGCCCCAGGGGCTCACCGCCAAGGACACGGCCGAGAACGTGATGATCGTCGACCTGGTCCGCAACGACCTCGGCCGGGTCTGCCGGCCGGGCAGCGTGGTCGTGCCGTCGCTGTGCCGGGTGGAGGCGCACCCCGGTCTCGTCCATCTGGTCTCCACCGTGGCGGGGACGCTGCGGCCCGGGACGACGTGGGCCGGCCTGCTCGGGGCGCTCTCCCCGCCCGGATCGGTCAGCGGTGCCCCCAAGCACACCGCGCTGGCCGCCATCGAGCAGCTCGAGCCGGTGCCGCGCGGGCCCTACTGCGGAGGGATCGGCTGGGTGGACGCGGACCGGGGGCAGGCCGTGCTGGCCGTCGGTATCCGCACCTTCTGGCTGCAGGACGGTGCGCTGCGGTTCGGCACCGGCGCCGGCGTCACCTGGGGGTCGGACCCGGAGCGCGAGTGGGACGAGACGGAGCTCAAGGCCGAGCGACTGCTCGGGCTCGCATCCGCGAGCGGGCGGGAGTGAGCGACGTGGACGAGGTGACCGTCTGGCAGGACGGCCAGGTCCTGCCGGGACGCGAGGCGCGCGTCAGCGCCCTCGACAGCGGGCTCACGATCGGCGACGGAGTCTTCGAGACCGTGCGCGTGGACGCGGGCACACCGCTCGCGCTCACGCGGCACCTGGACCGCCTCGCGGCCTCCGCGCTGCGGCTGGGCATCCGCCCACCTGCCGCCGACGCCGTCCGCACGGGCGTCGGTCAGCTGCTGGCGGCCGCTCCCCGCGCACCTCGGCAGCGGCTGCGGGTGACCGTCACCGCGGGGCCAGGGCCGCTGGGGCCGGGACGGGGCACCGGGCCGGCCACTCTCGTGCTCGCCGTCGCGGCGCTCGCCGAGCTGCCGGCGCACGCGGCCGTCGTCACGTCGCCCTTCGTCCGCAACGAGCGCTCCCCCCTCGCCGCGGTGAAGTCGGTGTCGTACGCCGAGAGCGCGTGGCTGCTCGCCGAGGCCCGGCGCCGTGGGGCCGACGAGACGCTGGTCGCGAACACCCGGGGAGAGCTGTGCGAGGGGGCAGCGGCGAACGTCTTCGTGGTGCTCGGCGGGCGGCTGGTGACGCCGCCGCTGTCGAGCGGCTGCCTGCCGGGCATCACCCGGGCACTGGTGCTGGAGACCACCGGGGCCGTGGAGGAGACGTTCCCGTACGCCGCCCTGGCCGACGTCGAGGAGGCGTTCCTCACCTCGTCGCTGCGGCACGTGACCTCGGTCGCGCGCATCGACGACCGGCTGCTGATGGCGCCGACCCGGCGCACGAGGGAAGCGGCCTCCGCGCTGGCCGCCCTGCTCGTGGCCAGCCCCGACCCGTGAGGCAGGGGTGGCGCGTCGTGGTCCCGGCGGACGCTCAGGTCGCGAGGAGCGCGGCCAGGGTCGAGTCGAGGTCGAGGTAGCGGTTCTCCTCGCCGGGGGGGACGACCAGGGCGGTGCGCGCGACGAAGTCGCGCAGCACGCCCGCGGGAGCCTCGAGCAGCGCCTTGCCGTCGGGGGAGGAGAGCGCGAGGTAGACGACCTCGTCGTCAGGGTCGGTGCCGGGCCACACCCGGACGTCGCCCTGCCCGACCGGGCGGTTCACCCCGGCGGCGATGAGCTCGCGGGCGAAGACCCAGTCCACGCCCTGCCCGCCGGTGCGGAACGTGGCCTGGACGGCGTACGGGTCGGCGGAGTCGTAGCGGAGCACCACGGGGACGGGGACGGACGCTTCGCCGGGAACGACCAGGCGCACGTCGAGCTCGCAGGACACCGTGGCGGCGGGGCGACGGTCCATGGTCGAGTTCCTTCGGCTCGGAGGGCAACGCGTTGTCGTGCTCGAACGCAGAGTTGCCCGGGCCGGTCAGCCCCAAAACGCCGTAGGCTCACAGCGGAGCCGCGTTGATCGCGAACGCGGCCGCGCGGGGCGGCACGAGCGCGCCGTCCCGTCGGCGGGGGCGACAGTACTCCAAAGCGGAGAATCCGGACAGGGGGCGACGTGACGAGCGCGCAGCAGGGACCGGCCGGGGTCGACCAGGGCGGCGCGACCCGGCTGGAGCGCTACCACGCCTGGCGCGACCGCCGCATCGCGACGAGCCGCACCCGGCGCATGGTGTGGCGCACGATCATCGGCGCCCTCGGTGGCCTCATCGTCGTGCTGGGCCTGGCTCTCGTCCCGCTGCCCGGCCCCGGCTGGCTCATCGTCTTTCTCGGGGTGGGCGTCCTCGCCACCGAGTTCACCTGGGCCGAGCGGCTCCTCGAGCTCGGCAAGGACCTGCTCGACAAGTGGACCGACTGGCTCGGCCGCCAGCCCATCTGGGTCCGCGGGCTGATCGGCCTGGCCTGCTTCGTGTTCGTCTGCGCGGTCGTGGTGGTCACCCTGCGGATCGTCGGCGCCCCGGGGTGGGTGCCGGACTGGGTCCCGCTGGTCCGCTAGACTCCCATCAGCACTTCGGCGCCGGCCTCGGTCGGGACGCTGGGGCGCGGGCGATTAGCTCAGTGGGAGAGCGCTTCGTTCACACCGAAGAGGTCACTGGTTCGAACCCAGTATCGCCCACCACGGCCTCCGTGGCCCGGTGGACAGGTCCCGCCATCTGCGGCCGGACTCCAGGCCCCGTCGACATTGTCCGGGGAATTGCTCTCTCTGACCTGAGCGGGTTATCGATGCGCGTGCCGCGCGTTCTCCCGCGCCAGATCATGATTGACTTCCCCGGGCCTTTGTCGTGGAGGAGGAGTCGGAGACACATGGCGCAGCGTGTGGTTACCGAGCTGATCGACGATCTCGACGGAAAGAGCGCGGCGGCCGAGACGGTCACCTTCGGCCTCGACGGTGTGATGTACGAGATCGACCTCAGTGAGGAGCACGCCGAGGAGCTGCGCACGCTGCTCGAGGGGCATGCACTGCACGGGCGTCGCCTGCCCGCGAGCCGCAGCCCGCGCCGGCGGGGGGCAACGCGGCCCGCAGGCGAGGGGAGCGACCCCAAGCTCATCCGCCAGTGGGCGCAGGAGCAGGGCTACGAGGTCAGTGCCCGCGGCCGTGTCAGCAAGGCGCTCATCGAGGCGTACGAAGCCGCGCACTGACGATTCGCCCGCACGGGCCCGCGCTGTTCTCCCCCTGTCGGGTCGCGCGGCCGATCTGCCCTGGCTACGCTTCCGTCTGCAGCGGGGAGCCGAATCCGGTGGGGGCCGCTCGGAATGGTGCGTAGGGGGAGCGGGCCGTCGGCGGCCCAGTCGCTCGAGCGGACGGTCGAGCAGGCGATCGCCTCGCCCTCGAGGCTGTCGGCGGTGCTCGGCGCCCGGTCCGACCTCTACCCGCTCGGTCCTGCCCTCGACGCGCTCGCGCGCACCGTCGCCCGCCTCAGCGGGGCCGAGACGGGCCTGGTCACGCTGCTGACGCCCGGGCTGCAGCACCGCGTCGGCAGGAGCGGGACGGGCATCCCGGTGGACGAGCGACGCCCGGACGTCGAGGTCCCCTGCGCCCACGTCGTGGCGTTCGAGGAGCCGCTGGTCGTCCCCGACTGCGCCTCCGACGTCTCGTTCCGGGCGTCCGCCGAGGGGCCGCACGCTTTCCGCTTCTACGCAGGCGCTCCTGTGCTCGCGAGCGAGGGGCAGTGCGTCGGCACCGTCTCGGTGCGCAGCCGGCTCCCGCACGAGCCGTCCCACCTCGTGTCCCCGGCGGCACTCGTCGACGCCGCCCGGCAGGCGAGCGCGCTGCTCGCCGTCGCCCGCGGGCAGGCCGAGCGCGCTGCCCAACTGCGCGTGCTCGCCGCCCTCGCGGCGGGGCGGCCGATGCGCTCGGTGCTCGAGCTGCTCGCCGCGGAGGTCGAGTCCCTGCTCGGCCCCGGCCTGCGCTGCTCTGTGCTCGTCCTCGACCCGGCCACGCGGACGCTGTCCGACGCCGCCGGGCCGAGCCTGACCGAGGAGTTCCGCATGGCGGTCGACGGGCTCGCCGTGGCAGAGGGACAGGGGCCGTGCGGGTCCGCCGCGTACCGCCGGGAGCCCGTCGTCGCGGTCGACCTGACCGACCCGGTGTGGGCGCCCTTCCTGCGCCTCACCCGGGAGCTCGGCATCCAAGCCTGCGCATCGCTGCCGGTCCTGGCCCCGGACGGCGAGCCGCTCGGGACGCTCGCGCTCTACCGGGACGAGCCCGGCGCCCCGAGCGCCTACGAGTGGGCCACGCTGCGCAGCTTCGCGGGGCTCACCCGGCTGGTGATCGAGCGCTCGCGGGTGCAGGCCGAGCTCACCCGGCTCGCGACGAGGGACGAGGTCACCGGCCTGCTCAACCGGTCGACCTTCCTGCGCCGGGCCGAGGAGCTGCTCGCCGCACCGCCCGCGGCGGGCACGGACCACGTCCTCCTCTTCTGCGACGTCGACCAGTTCAAGCTGGTGAACGACACCCTCGGCCATGCTGCGGGGGACGCCTACCTGCGGCGCGCCGCCTCCGCGCTGCGCGAGCGGCTCCGGCCCGAGGACCTCATCGCCCGGTTCGCCGGCGACGCCTTCACCGTGTTCGCAGCCGACGTGCCGCGGGCCGGGGTCGACGCGCTGGCCGAGCGGGCCGGCGGCGCGTTCACCGTCCCGCTGCAGGTCGGAGGCCACGACCTGCGGCTGTCGGCGAGCGTGGGCGCGGCCTGCTCCAGCGTCAGCGGGTCGGCCGTGGACGACCTGCTCCGTGACGCCGACCTCGCCATGCACGAGGCGAAGCTGGCCGGCCGCGCGCAAACGCGGGTCTGCGACGCCTCGCTGCGGGCGCGGGCGGCGTCCCGCTCGGACCTGGTGCTCGCGCTGCGCCACGCGATCCTGGAGGGGGAGACCTCGGTCGCGTACCAGCCGGAGGTGGACCTGCTCACCGGCGAGCTGCTCGGGCTGGAGGCGCTCTGCCGGTGGGCACGGCCGGGCGGCGGGCCCGTGGCCCCGGACGTCTTCGTCCCGCTGGCGGAGGAGGCCGGCCTGATCGGCGGGCTCGGGCGCCAGGTGCTCGCCACGGCGATGGCCGACCTCGCCCGCTGGCGGGAGCGGGCCGCGGCGGTGGACGGGCTGACCGTGTGGGTCAACGTGTCGCCGCTGCAGCTCAACGACGCGCGGTTCGTGCCGGGCGTGGCCGACCTGCTCGACCGGCACGCCCTGCCCGGCCACTGCCTCGGGCTGGAGGTCACCGAGACCGCCGTGACGGCCCCGCGCGCGCGGGCGCGCCTGCACGAGCTGCGTGGGCTGGGGGTCCGGATCGCGGTCGACGACTTCGGGACCGGCTACTCCAGCCTTGGCGCGCTGAAGGCACTCCCCGTCGACCTGCTCAAGATCGACCGGGCCTTCATCGACGGCCTGCACGGCGCCGGCTCGGACGCCCGGATCGTGGCCGCGATCCTCGCCATGGCCGACGCGCTCGGGCTGACCGTGCTCGCCGAGGGCGTCGAGCGCGCCGAGCAGCTCTCGGCGCTGGTGCGGCTGGGGTGCACGCGCGGGCAGGGCTTCCTGCTCGGGGCCCCGGAGCCGGCGACGGCCATCGAGGCGAGGCTGAGCGCGCCGGGACCGGGAGCCGCCGCCGGAACGCGCGGGCGGCCGGGCGGGGGCCGACGGTAGGGTCGGCGCTCGACCCGCCGTTGCCGGCGTACCGGCCCGCCCGGACGCCGGCAGCCCGACAAGGAGGCCAGCCGTGCCCGACCTGCGCATCACCGTCGCGACCCCTGCCGAGCGGGCGGAGCGCGAGGTCCCGCAGGGCACGACGGCCGCGGACCTCGTCGGGGGCGACCGGGCGGTCGTCGTCGCCCGGGTCAACGGGGTGCTCCGCGACCTCAGCCACGTGGTGGCCGACGGCGACGTGGTCGAGCCGGTGCGCAACGACGAGCCCGACGGCCGGGCCGTCGTCCGCCATTCGGCGGCGCACGTGCTGGCGCAGGCGGTGCAGGAGCTGCACCCGGAGGCCAAGCTCGGCATCGGGCCGCCCGTCGAGAACGGCTTCTACTACGACTTCGACGTGGACACGCCGTTCACTCCCGAGGACCTCACCGCCCTCGACAAGAAGATGCAGGCGATCATCAAGGAGGGCCAGGCCTTCTCCCGCCGCGTCGTCACCGACGAGCAGGCGCGCGCCGAGCTGGCCGACGAGCCGTACAAGCTCGAGCTGATCGGGCTCAAGGGCGGGAGCTCCGAGAGCTCCGGTGGGGAGGAGTCGGTCGAGGTCGGCGGCGGCGAGCTGACGATCTACGACAACCTGCGCCGGGACGGCAGCCTGGCCTGGCGCGACCTCTGCCGCGGCCCCCACGTGCCGACCACCCGTGCGATCCCGGCGTTCAAGCTCATGCGCACGGCCGCCGCCTACTGGCGCGGCAGCGAGAAGAACCCGCAGCTGCAACGGGTCTACGGCACCGCCTGGGAGTCCAAGGACGCGCAGAAGGACTACCTCACCTTCCTGGCCGAGGCCGAGAAGCGCGACCACCGCCGCCTCGGCGCCGAGCTCGACCTCTTCAGCTTCCCCGACGAGATCGGCTCCGGTCTCGCCGTCTTCCACCCCAAGGGCGGCGTGATCCGCAAGGTCATGGAGGACTACTCGCGGCGTCGCCACGAGGAGGCGGGCTACGAGTTCGTCAACACCCCGCACCTGACCAAGGGCAAGCTGTTCGAGGTCTCGGGCCACCTGGACTGGTACGCCGAGGGCATGTACCCGCCCATGGAGCTGGACGAGGGCCAGCGCTACTACATGAAGCCCATGAACTGCCCGATGCACAACCTGATCTTCCGGGCACGTGGGCGGTCCTACCGTGAGCTCCCGCTGCCGTTGTTCGAGTTCGGCACGGTCTACCGCTACGAGAAGTCCGGGGTGGTGCAGGGCCTGACCCGCGCCCGCGGGTTCACCCAGGACGACGCCCACATCTACTGCACCCGCGAGCAGATGGCCGAGCAGCTGGACAAGCTGCTGACCTTCGTGCTGAACCTGCTGCGCGACTACGGGCTGGACGACTTCTACCTGGAGCTGTCGACCCGCGACCCGGAAAAGTCCGTCGGCACCGACGAGGCCTGGGAGGAGGCGACCGAGACCCTCCGCCAGGCGGCGGAGAAGCAGGGGCTCGAGCTCGTCCTCGACCCGGCCGGCGCGGCGTTCTACGGCCCGAAGATCTCCGTGCAGGCCAAGGACGCCATCGGCCGAACCTGGCAGATGTCGACGATCCAGCTCGACTTCAACCTGCCCGAGCGGTTCGAGCTGGAGTACCAGGCCGCGGACGGCACCCGGCAGCGGCCGGTGATGATCCACCGCGCGCTCTTCGGCTCGATCGAGCGCTTCTTCGCCGTCCTGCTCGAGCACTACGCGGGGGCATTTCCTCCCTGGCTCGCCCCCGTGCAGGTCGTCGGTATCCCGATCACGGACGCGCACATCCCCTACCTGCAGGACGTGGCGGCCCAGCTGCGGGCGAAGGGGGTCCGGGTCGAGGTCGACACCTCCGACGACCGGATGCAGAAGAAGATCCGCAACGCGCAGAAGCAGAAGGTCCCCTTCATGCTGCTCGCCGGCGACGAGGACGCCGCCAAGGGCGCGGTCTCCTTCCGCTACCGCAACGGCGAGCAGAAGAACGGCGTCCCGGTCGCCGACGCCGTGGCCGAGGTGCTCGACGCGGTCGAGCGCCGCGTACAGGTCTGAGGCCAGGGACCGCAGATGACGCTGGAGCCGCCCGAGCTCGTCGAGCAGCAGGGAGCGGGGGAGCCCGACGCGCTCGGGCGGCTCTGGACCCCGCACCGCATGGCCTACATCCGCGGGGAGAACAAGCCGTCCGACGAGGGCGGGCAGTCCTGCCCGTTCTGCCACATCCCCTCGTTGAGCGACGAGGAGGGGCTGATCGTCGCCCGGGGCGAGCTGGTCTACGCCGTCCTCAACCTCTACCCGTACAACGCCGGCCACCTGCTCGCGGTCCCGTACCGCCACGTGCCCGACTACACCGACATCGACGTGGCGGAGACGACCGAGCTCGCGGCCTTCACCCAGGCGGCGATGCGCACGGTGCGGCTGGTCAGCGGGGCCCAGGGCTTCAACATCGGGATGAACCAGGGCGGCATCGCGGGAGCCGGCATCGCCGCCCACCTGCACCAGCACGTCGTGCCGCGGTGGGGTGGCGACACCAACTTCATGCCGGTCGTGGCCCGCACCCGTGTCCTGCCCCAGCTACTGGCGGAGACCCGCCGCCTGCTCGCGGCCGCCTGGCCGGGCGAGCCCTGAGCCGAGCCGGGCGAGCAACGGGCGCGCCGGCACCAGCCGCTCGAGGGGAAGGAAGGCCGCGAGGCACACCACGAGCGGCAGGAAGTGGATGCGGGTCGTCGCCCAGGTCCCCAGGTGGAACGCCGCCAGCGTGAGGGCGCCGATCGCCTGCCAGCGCGCTCGCACGACGAGGAGTGCAGGGGTCAGCGCTTCCATGACGAGGACGCCCCACTGCGCGGTGCGCAGCAGGGCCGGCGCCTCGGCGAGCACGTCGCCCAGCTGCGTGCCCCGCCGCGACATGGCCCAGGAGAACGTCGCCCCCGTCGCCCAGCCGGCACCGCCGAAGCGCATCTTCGCGACCGCCGACAGGAAGTACGTCGCCACGCAGGCGACCTGCACCGCACGGAGCGCGAAGCCTGCGGCTGCGCTCGTGCGCAGGTCACGCAGGCCCGCCGGCCCGACGGTCGGGAGGGCGAAGAGCGCGACGACCAGTGCGAAGTGGTCGTGGTCGATCTTGCCGTAGGAGAAGGCGATCGAGACCCAGTCGAGGAACCCGACGGCCAGGACGGCGCCGGCCAGCCGGGGCAGCCGGCCGGCGGCGACGACGAGCGCGGCCACGACCACCACGGCCGCCAGCGCCCGGACGTACTCCGGGCCGGGCGCGGGCAGGCCCAGCACCCGGCGCAGCAGCAGCGGCTGGTAGAGCTCGGCCGGCCCCTTCGCGTGCGGCAGGACGTCGGCGGTGAGGAACGCCATGTCGAGCAGGACGAAGACGGCGAGCACCCGGCGCAGCACCGCGGCCCGGGCGAGCGGTACGGCCGGGGCCAGCCAGCGCGCGGCACGCCCGGGTGGGGCGACGGTCACGCTCACCGGCCCTGCCAAGCGGCTACCGGCACCTCGACCGGGTCGAGCAGCCGCCCGCCCTCCATCCGGGTCACGCGCTCGTGCAGCTCCACGCGGACCAGCCGGGGACGTCCCGGGTGCAGCGCGGCCCACGCCTCGGCGAGCGCGCGCAGCCGCTCGGGCCGCTCGCGGAAGCTCTCCAGCTGGCCCTCGACCTCCGCCCGGTTCATCCCGACCGAGTCGTTGGTGAGCGGGACGTCGACCGCGTCGCCGGCGTCGGTCACCGCGGTCACGAAGGCGGCGCGCACCTCCCCGTCCGGGTCGGTGCGGAAGGCGAACTGCGACATGGGCGCGAAGGGCCAGTGGTCGTCGACCCCGCGCAGGCTGCCCCAGGCCGCACCGGCGGTGACCACGGCGAGCGCGCCGCCGCGCCAGAGCACGGCGCGGCGGGTGAGCGGGAGGTCGGCGCCGCGTGGGCCCGGCCGCGCGGGGCCGGTCACGACGTGCGGGCCGGGGACCGTGTCCCGGGCAGCCCGAGCCGCTCGCGGGCACGCTCGGCGGCGACCGCCAGCCGCGGGGCGAGCCGCTCGAGGGGGAGGAAAGCGGCCAGGCAGAGCGTGTGCGGCCAGAAGAAGATGGTGGTGCCGGCGTACGTCGCCAGGTGAAAGGCGAGGAAGAACGCGACGATCCGCAGCCGCCAGCGCTCGTTCACGAACAGCACCACCGGGGCGAGCAGCTCGAAGGCGACGATCACCCACTGCCCGACGTGCAGCGTCCAGGGGACGTCGAGCATCCATTCCGACAGCACCGTCCCGCGCCGGTCCACGGCCCGGGCTAGCGTCGCCGAGTTGACCCACTCCCAGCCGCCGAACCGGACCTTCGCCCAGGCCGCGTAGAAGTAGGTGGCGACGACCGCGAGCTGCACCGAGCGCAGCGCCCACCCGGCCGCCTCGGAGGAGCCGCAGCCGCGCAGCCGTGCCCGGCCCACCGTCGGCAGCACCGCGAGGGCGACGAGGAAGGCGAACCGGTCGTGGTCGACCTTGCCGTAGGAGAAGGCGACGACCTGGTACTCGGCCCACAGCAGCAGCACGCCGACGCCGAGCACCCGGGGCGCGCGGCCGCTCAGCGCGGCCAGCGCGAGCAGCGCGGAGCCCCACTTGCAGACGAGCACGAGCGTCTCGTTGGGCACCGGCAGGTGCAGCAGCCGGCCGATCAGCAGCGGGGAGTAGAGCTCGGCGTTGGCCGCGCTGCGGGTGTCGCCGATCGTGTGCAGCAGCAGCACGTCCAGCGGGACGAAGAGGTAGACGAGGACGCGGAGGACCGCCACGCGCTCCAGCGCGACGGCCGGCAGCAGCCAGTTGCGCGCCCGGTCGCCCCACGTCCGCCGGGCCGCGCGCGTCTGCTGAGGCGTCAGCGTCGCCACGTGGCGAGCACCTCCCGGCGGACCTCGCCGGTCGGGCGCCGGTCCTCGAGCACGGTGGCGACCCGGACGAGGCGCACGGCCGGCCAGGGCGCGTCCTCCGGGTGCAGGCGCTCGTGCGCCTCGGCGAACCGGGCCAGCAACGCCGGGTCGGCCACGAGGCGGGGCTGCTGCCCCTCGGCCTCGGCCCGGTTCATCCCGACGTTCTCCGCGGTGAGCGGGGTCTCGGCCCAGCGGCCGTCGTGGGCCTGCCGCTCGAGGGTGAGCACGGTGACCACCCCCGAGGGGTCGGTGCTGGTCGAGTACATCCGGAACGGCCCGAAGGGCCAGGCGTCGTCCTGGCCCCAGAGCGTGCCGGCGGTCAGCAGGGCGCCGGCCACGACCGTGACGGCTACCCGCCAGGCGACGGCGCCGCGCGCCAGCGCGCTGTCGATCACGGACCTCCCACCCCCGGCACCCGGGGAGACTAACCGGCGCGCACGTAGAGTGCCGGTCATCAGGAGGCGATCGGTGCGGGCAGCGTGGCGGGCAGTGGCCGTCGTCCTCGTCGCCTCCGCACTCGCCGCCGGCGTCACCGCCGCCGCGCCCGGGGACCCCCCGCCGGTCGCGCTGCGCAGCCACGGGCTGGTCGGCACGCCCGGCTCGGTGCGGGTGCTGCACGCCGAGCGCCCCGGTGCCGCCTACGTCCCCGGCAGCAGCGTCCTGCGCCTCGCCGACGGCGTCCTGCTCACCGGGCCGGCGGACCCTGCGCCGGCGGTCCCCGCCCCGCTCGACCTCGGGGACGAGCGCCGCGACGAGGACCGGGCCGCCCGCCTCGTCCAGGCGTCCCGCAGCTGGCTGGCCGAGGGCACGGTGCCCGGCGACACCGCGCCGCTGCGCGACATGGCGGAACGGGCGCTGCTGGACCTGCGGCTGCTGACCCGGCCGGACGGGGCCTCCCTCGCCGCGCCGGAGGGCATCTGGGCGTACGTCTGGCCGCGCGACGCCGCCTTCGTCGCTGCCGCCTTCGCCGTCACCGGGCACGTCCCCGAGGCGGCGTCGGTGCTGCGCTGGATAGCCGGGCAGCAGCGCCCCGACGGCACCTGGGCGGCGCGCACCCGGCCCGACGGCTCCGGGCCGCCGGACGAGCGGCCCGACCAGCTCGACGCCAACGGCTGGGTGCCCTGGGCGGTCTGGACGGTCGTGGAGGAGGTACGCCGGGCGGCAGGGCCCGCGGCGGCCGCCCGGCTGCGCACCGAGCTCGCGCCCGCCGTCGCCCGCGCCGTGTCGGCGCTCGCGGCCCGCCTCGGCCCGGACGGGCTGCCGCCGGCCATGCCGGACTACTGGGAGGTGTCGGTCGACGGCCCGACGCTCGGCGCGGTGGCCCCGCTGCTCGCCGGCATGCGGGCGGCGGCCGACCTCGCCCGGCACGGCGGCGACCCCGCCACCGCGGCCCTCGCCACCGAGGCGGCCGGCCGGCTGCAGGCGGCGCTCGCCGCGGGCTGGAGCGGCGACCGGCCGACGCGGTACGCCGGCGGCGAGGGAGGAGTCGACTCGGCCGTCGCCTGGCTCGCGCCGCCCTTCGGCGACGGCGCCCTGCTCGGCCCCACGAGCCTCGACCGTGCCGAGCAGGCCCTGCGCACCCCCAGCGGGGGCGTCCGCCCCGGCGAGGAGTTCACCAACCCCAGCACCGCCTGGACGCCGGAGACCGCCGCCTTCGCCCTGGCGTACGCGACGACGGGCCGGCCGGCGGACGCGCGCCGCCTGCTCGGATGGCTCGCCGCCCACCGCACGTCCCTGGGCGCGCTGCCGGAGAAGGTCGACGCCTATGGGTCGCCGGCGTCGGTCGCCCCCCTCGGCTGGACGGCGGCGTCGGCCCTGCTCGCGCTGACGGCGCTGGAGCGGCCGCTGCCCGCGCCCGGCCAGGCGCTCACGAGCCCAGCACCTTCGCCGCGAGATGGCTCGGCATCGGCTCGTGCCGGGCGTACGAGCGGGTGAACGTCCCGCTGCCGTGCGACAGCGAGCGCAGCTCGATCGCGTACCGGGTGATCTCCGGCTCGGGGACCTCGGCACGCACGAGCGTCCGCCCGCCGGGCGCCGGCTCGGTCCCCAGGACCTTGCCGCGCCGGCCCGACAGGTCGCTCATGACCGCGCCCACGTACTCGTCGGACACCATGACGAGCAGCTCGTCGACGGGCTCGAGCAGCGACACCGCGGCGCCGGAGGCGGCGTCCCGCAGCGCGAGCCCCCCGGCCATCTGGAACGCCATGTCCGAGGAGTCGACCGAGTGCGCCTTGCCGTCGACGAGGGTGACGCGGATGTCCACGACGGGGTAGCCCGCGGCGACGCCCTTGGCCATCTGGGCGCGCACGCCCTTCTCCACGGAGGCGATGAACTGGCGCGGGACGGCACCGCCCACGACCTTGTCGACGAACTCGAACCCCGCGCCGGTCGGAAGCGGCTCGACCTCGACGTCGCAGATGGCGAACTGGCCGTGCCCGCCGGACTGCTTCACGTGCCGGCCGTGGCCCTTGGCCGGCCCGGCGAACGTCTCGCGCAGGGACACCCGCAGCGGCTCGGTCTCCACCCCGACGCCGTAGCGCCCCTGCAGCCGCGAGAGCACCACGTCGACGTGCGCCTCGCCCATGCACCAGAGGACGAGCTGGCCGGTCTCGGCGTCCTGGACGAGCCGCAGCGTCGGGTCCTCGGCGACGAGGCGGCCGAGCGCGACGCCGAGCTTGTCCTCGTCGCTGCGGGACCGCGCCCGGATCGCCACCGGGAGCAGCGGCTCGGGCATCGTCCACGGCTCCACGAGCAGCGGCTGCTCCTTGGCCGACAGCGTGTCGCCGGTCTCGGCCCGGGTGAGCTTGGCCACGGCGCAGATGTCACCGGCGATGCAGGCCTGGACCGGGCGCTGGGCCTTGCCCAGCGGCGAGGACAGCGCGCCGATGCGCTCGTCCACGTCGTGGTCGGGGTGGCCGGCGGTCTCGCCGAAGAACGACGCGGCGTGCCCCGAGACGTGGACCGGGAGGTCGGGGCGCAGCGTGCCGGAGAAGACGCGGACGAGGCTCAGCCGCCCGACGTACGGGTCGGTCGTGGTCTTGACCACCTCGGCGACCAGCGGGCCGTCGGGGGAGCAGGTGAGGGGAGGCTGCGGGTCGCCACCCGGGGTGGTGACGGCCGGCAGCGGGTGCTCGAGCGGGGAGGGGAACGCCTGGGTCATCAGCTCCAGCAGCTCGACCATGCCCACCCCGTCGAGCGCCGACACGGGCAGCACCGGGTAGAAGCTGCCGCGGGCGACCGCCTTCTCCAGGTCCTCGACGAGCGTCTTGACGTCGAGCTCCTCGCCGCCGAGGTAACGGTCCATCAGCGTCTCGTCCTCGGACTCGGCGATGATGCCCTCGAGCAGCGCGGCGCGCGCGTCGGCGGTGCCCTCGATGTGCTCGGGCTCGGCCGGGTGCTCCTCCCGGCTGCCCGAGGAGTAGTCCGCGATCCGCTGGGAGAGCAGGGCGTACAGCCCGGCCACGCTGCCGTCGTCGGCGAGCAGGGGGACGTACGCCGGGAGCACGCCGTCGCCGAACACGCGCTGGCAGACGGCGACGGACTCGTCGAAGTCCGCGCGCTCCTTGTCCAGCTTGGTGACGACCACCGCGCGGGGCATGCCGACCGCCGCGCACTCCTCCCACAGCAGGGACGTCGCCGCGTCGACGCCGTCCACGGCCGAGACCACGAAGAGGGCGGCGTCGGCGGCGCGCAGCCCGGCGCGCAGGTCCCCCACGAAGTCGGCGTAGCCGGGGGCGTCGAGCAGGTTGACCTTGATGCCGTCGTGCAGGAGCGGGGCGAGCGCGAGCGAGACCGTGCGCTGCTGGCGGGCCTCGGCCTCGTCGAAGTCGGTCACGGTGCTGCCGTCCTCGACCCGGCCGGGGCGCGGGATCGTCCCGGCCGCGACGAGGACGGCCTCGACCAGCGTGGTCTTGCCCGCGCCCGAGTGCCCGACGAGGACGACGTTGCGCACCTGCTCGGGGCGCTCGGCGACCGGCGCCGCACCGCCGCCGGCGGCTCCTGACTGGCTCGCTGCAGATCCCACGAGGCCCCTCCTTCGTACGTCGTCAACAGGTCGGGTCACCGGCCGGCTCCGGGTGGCCGGCTCGGACGGCCCGGCTGGCTGGAAGCCTGCTCCGGTCGTCGGGCCCCCGCAAGGGCCCGAGGGCCGCGTCGCCGCGGACGGTCGGGCACGCCCGCCGTCCTCACTACGATGTCAGCACCACCGCGCACCCACTGGACGACCTGCCCGGCGCGGTGGCCGCCGGCGACAGGACGAGGATGCTCAATCGGTACGCGCGCGCCTTCTTCTCGCGTGTCATGACCCCGATCGCGCGCGGCCTGCTGCGGGCCGGCGTGAGCCCTGACGTCATCACGCTGCTCGGCACGCTCGGCGTGTGCGTGGGCGCCCTCGTGTTCTTCCCGCGGGGCGAGTTCTTCTGGGGCAGTTTCTTCATCACGTGGTTCGTGTTCAGCGACATGATCGACGGCACGATGGCGCGGCTGTCCAACCGGTCCTCGGCCTGGGGCGCCTGGCTCGACTCCTCGACCGACCGCGTGGGGGACGCCGCGATCTTCGTCGGGATCCTGCTCTGGTGGTTCGGGGACGGCGACGACCCGCTGCTGGCCGGCCTCGCGCTCTACGGCCTGGTGGCCGGCTCGCTGGTGTCCTACGTCAAGGCCCGGGCCGAGGGGCTGGGGATGCGAGCGGACGTCGGCGTCATGGAGCGCTCGGACCGGCTGGTGACGATCCTGGTGGCCACCGGCCTCGACGGCCTCGGCGTGCCGTACATCCACACCGTTGCGCTGTGGCTCGTCGCGGTGGGCGCGACCGTGACGGTCGTGCAGCGGGCCCTGCTCGTGCGCCGGCAGGCGATGGCGCGCACCGACGCCGCGACGGCCGCTGCCGACACGTCATCGCGCCCGGGCGCCTGAGGCAGCGGCGCGTGGGGCGGCGGCGCGTGGGGCAGCGACGCGTGGGGCGGCGGCGCGTGCGGGAGCGGCTGGGCCAGCGTGCCGCCCTGGCGGGCTACTCCGCGGGCTGGTCGCTCGTCCGGCGGCTGCCCGAGCCGGCGGCGTACGCCCTGTTCGCCCGGCTCGCCGACGTCGCGGCCCGTCGCCGCGGCCGCGGGGTGCGCCGGCTCGAGGCCAACCTGCGCCGGGCCGTGCCGGACGCCGGCCCCGCCGAGCTCGACGTGCTGGTCCGCGAGGGCATGCGCTCCTACCTGCGCTACTGGTGCGACACGTTCCGCATGTCCGACTGGCCCCGCGAGCGGGTGGTCGGCACCACGAGGGTGGTGAACGGGCACCACGTGGCCGAGGCGCTGGCCGCGGGCAGGGGCTTCGTGGGCGCGCTGCCGCACATGGGCAACTGGGACCACGCGGGCGCGTGGGCCGCGGCCGTCCACGCGCCCGTGCTCAGCGTCGCGGAGCGGCTGCGCCCGGAGGAGCTGTACGACCGGTTCGTCGCGCACCGTGGGCGGCTCGGGATCTCGGTGCTGCCGCTCAC
This sequence comes from Motilibacter aurantiacus, assembly GCF_011250645.1. NCBI lineage: Bacteria > Bacillati > Actinomycetota > Actinomycetes > Motilibacterales > Motilibacteraceae > Motilibacter > Motilibacter aurantiacus. The sequence continues at coordinate 130,117 of NZ_JAANNO010000006.1, read as the reverse complement.
CGGCGGCACGTCCCTGCTCCCGCAGCTGCGCGACTGGCTGCGGGAGAACCGCATCGTCTGCCTGCTCACCGACCGCGACCTCACCGCCAGCGGTGTGGAGGTCGACCTGCTCGGCGAGCGTGCCCGGCTCGCCCCGGGGCCGGCGGTCCTCGCGCTGCAGACCGGGGCGCCGCTGCACCCCGTCACCGTCGCCTACGACGAGCGCGGCATCGTCCTGACGTTCCACCCGCAGGTCCGCCCTCCGTCGTCGGGCACCACGCGCGAGCGGGTGGCCGTCATGTGCCAGCAGGTGGCGGACGCGTTCGGCGGCGCGATCGCAGCGGCACCCCAGGACTGGCACATGCTGCAGCGGGTGTTCGTCGCCGACCTCGACCCCGGCCGGGTGCCGTCGCCCTCCGCTCCCGCGACGGGGGCCTGACGTGCGGGTCGGGCTGGTCTGCCCGTACGCCTGGGACGTGCCCGGCGGTGTGCAGTTCCACGTCCGCGACCTCGCCGAGCAGCTGATCGCGCTCGGCCACGAGGTGTCCGTGCTCGCGCCGGCGGACGAGGACATGCCGCTGCCGCCGTACGTCGTCCCCGCCGGCCGCGCCGTGCCGGTGCCCTACAACGGGTCGGTCGCCCGGCTGAGCTTCGGGCCGCTCTCCGCGGCGCGGGTGCGCCGGTGGCTGGCGGTCGGGGAGTTCGACCTCGTCCACATCCACGAGCCGGCCTCGCCGAGCCTGTCGCTGCTGGCCTGCTGGGCGGCCTCCGGGCCGATGGTGGGGACCTTCCACACCGCGTCGCTGCGCTCGCGCGCCTACACCGCGTTCTACCCGGTCCTCTACCCTGCGCTGGAGAAGCTCTCGGCCCGCATCGCGGTCAGCGAGCAGGCGCGCCGCACCGTCGTCGAGCACATCGGCGGGGACGCGGTCGTGATCCCGAACGGCGTCTACGTCGACCGCTTCGCCTCCGCCACGCCAAGGCCCGAGTGGCGTGGCTCCGGGGGCACGCTCGCCTTCCTCGGGCGGCTGGACGAGCCGCGCAAGGGCCTGGCGACCCTGCTCGCGGCGTTCCCGCGCATCCTGGCGCGCCACCCCGACGTGCGCCTGCTCGTCGCCGGGCGGGGGGACGTCGAGGAGGCGCGGGCGGCGCTGCCCGCGGCCGCGCGCCCCTGCGTGGAGTTCCTCGGGCAGGTCAGCGACGAGGACAAGGCGCGGATGCTCGCGACCGCCGACCTCTACGTCGCGCCCAACACCGGGGGCGAGAGCTTCGGCATCGTGCTCGCGGAGGCCATGGCCGCCGGCGCCGTTGTCGTGGCCAGCGACCTCGACGCCTTCCGCACCGTGCTCGACGGCGGTGCCGCCGGCGAGCTCGTGCCGGTCGGCGACGCCGCCGCGCTCGCCGACGCGGTCGTGGGGCTGCTGTCGGGCCCGGCCCGGGCGGACCGGCTCCGGGCGACGGCCTCGACGGTCGTGCGCCGCTTCGACTGGCCGGTGGTCGCCGCCCAGGTTCTCGCCGTCTACGAGACCGTGACCGCCGGCGCGGGCAGCGTGGCGCCGCTCCCGCCCGGGCGTACGGGCCGGCTCGGGCTGTGGGGCCGGGAGTGATCCCGGACGCCCTCGCCACCGGGCTGCTCGTCCTCGCGCTGCTGGTGCTGCTCGGCTGGTACCTCTCCTGGACCGCCACCCGCCTGGACCGGCTGCACGCCCGGGTGGAGGGCGCGCGGGCTGCCCTCGACGCCCAGCTCGTCCGGCGCGCGACCGCCACCCTGGAGCTGGCGGCCTCCGGGCTGCTCGACCCCGCGTCGAGCGTGATCCTCGCCGACGCGGCCCACTCGGCCTCGGTGGCCACCGACGAGAGCCGCGAGCTCGCCGAGTCCGACCTGTCCCGGTCGCTGCGGGCCGCCCTCGGCGCGGACGCGGTCGAGGCGCTGCGGGAGGAGCCGGGGGGCTCCGAAGCGGTCCGGGACCTGGCCGCCGCCACCATGCGGGTGCAGCTCGCCCGCCGCTTCCACAACGAGGCGGTCCGCGCGACCGGGGTCGTTCGGGGCAAGCGCGTCGTGCGCTGGCTGCGGCTGGCCGGGCACGCGGCCCTGCCGGTGACGTTCGAGATGGACGACGACCCGCCGCCCGCGCTCGCCGGCTGATGCTCAGTCGAGCAGGTACGCGATCGCCGCGCGCCCGAGCGGCGAGACGTAGAGCGCGATGCCCGTGAGGGCCAGGGCGACCGCCGCGGCGTACAGCCGGCGGGCCACGGCGTCGACCCCGCGCCCGGCCGCCCCGACGGCGGCGCGCACGACGATCCCGGCGCAGACGAGCGGCAGCGCGAAGACCGAGGCGAACACCAGCACGAACGTCAGGTCCGTGACCAGCGGCACCATCGGCGCCCCGCTCCAGTAGTCGTGGCCCCTGTAGGGCAGCACGACGCCGAGCAGGAACGAGAGGTCGAACACGGCGGCTCCGGCGAGGGCCAGCGCCGCGCTGCGGCGGGCTTCGCGTACAGCGGTCCTGGTCGCCATCTGCTCGCCCTTCCGTCGGCCCGTCCCAGCATGCAGGAGCCGCTCGACAGGGCGAGCGGTTCAGCGCGGCCACTAGGGTCGAAACATCTTCGGAGCAGCTGAGCCACGACTTCGCCCGCTCGACCGGGCGGCGGCCCAGCGTGCCCGGACGCTGCGGGCCGCGGTCGACGAGGGCCGGCTGCGCGGCCTCGTCGAGCGCCTGCCCGCTCCTCGCGTACGCCGCCTCGACCCGGCCACGCGCGACCGGGCGGACTCGCTGCTGATGGAGGAGCTGACCGCCGCAGGGTGGGCGGCGCGGCGGCAGCGCTTCGGCGTGCGCGGGGCCCGGGACTGGGCGCTCGACGGCGGCCGGCCCGAGCAGGTCGACGAGCTGCCCGGCGTCAACGTGGTGGCGGTGAAGGAGGGCGCGCTGCCGGACGCGCTCGTCGTCGTCGCGCACGCCGACACGGTCCCCGGCAGCGGGGGAGCGGACGACAACGGCAGCGGGCTGGCGGCCCTGGTCGAGCTGGCCCGGCTGCTGGGGCCCGAGCGGCTGCAGCTCTCCGTCGTGCTGGCCGCCGTCGACCACGAGGAGCTCGGCTTCCACGGCGCCCGCGCGCTCGTCGCCCGGCTGCGCCGGGAGCGCCCGGTCCGAGCGGCGTACGTCCTCGAGATGCTCGGTTACGTGTCGCCGGCGCCCGGCTCGCAGCGCCTGCCGGCCGGCGTGGGCGCGCTCTACCGCGGCCAGGTGGCCAAGCTGCGCGCGCGCGGCATGCCGGGCGACTTCCTCGCCCTCGTCCATCAGCAGCGCAGCCGCGAGGCGGCGCGGTGCCTGGCGTCCTGCCTCGCCGAGCTCGCGGGCCCGCACGCCCCCGTGCTGCTGCGGGCGCCGACCGACCTGCCCGTCGTCGGCGCCGCGGCCCGGCGGGTGCCGATGGCCCGCGACTTCGCCCGCAGCGACCACGTGGCGTTCTGGGAGGCGGGGCTCCCGGCGGTGCAGGTCACCGACACCGCGAACTTCCGCAACCCGCACTACCACCGCGCCTCCGACCTGCCGGGGACCCTGGGCTACGCCTTCCTGGCGGACGTCACCGCGGCGACGGCGCTGGCGCTGCTGATCCTCTCCGGGCTCTGAGCCTTCGCCCGCTTCAGCCGCCCGCGCCGCCTGCCGAGACCCTGCTCGATGACTACTGCCACGCTCCTGCGCCGCGGCCTGCTCGCCACCACGGTGGCCGCCGCCCTCGCCGCCTGCTCGGGGCTGCCGCTCGAGATCGGCGGGGCGTCCGCCCCGGAGAAGGCGTCGGCCGCCGCGGCCAAGCGCGTGTCCGCGCTGTCCGGCCGGGCCGCGGCGGACGGCCCGACGCTCGTGGTGAAGATCGACAACACGGCGGCCGCCCGCCCGCAGGCCGGGCTCGAGGACGCGGACGTCGTCTACGTCGAGCCGGTCGAGGGGGGCCTCACGCGACTCGCGGCGGTGTTCTCCACCCGGCTGCCCGAGTCCGTCGGCCCGGTCCGCAGTGCCCGCATCAGCGACGTCGAGCTCTTCGCGCAGTACGGCAAGCCAGCGTTCGCGTACTCCGGGGCGCAGTCGAAGTTCCTCCCTACGCTGCGCAGCGCCTCCCTCGCGCTCGTGTCCGCCGACGACGACCCGTCCCTGTACCACCGGCGCAGCAGCCGCCCGGCGCCGTACAACCTCTTCGCTGACGCGGAGAAGCTGCTCGCCGCCGCCGAGGGCGCCACGACCGTGCAGGACATCGGGTTCCGCTTCGGCAAGGCCCCCGCGGGCGGCACGAAGGCCGCGAGCGTGACCGCCTCATGGCGCGCCGCGAGCTCGGGCTTCACCTGGTCGGCCACGGCCAAGCGCTGGCTCGCGTCCACCGACGGCACCCCGGCGGTCTCGACGTCCGGCAAGCGGCTCGCGGCCACGACCGTGCTCGTGCAGTACGTCGACGAGACCGACTCGGTCTACAAGGACAAGAACGGCTCGGTCACGCCGTACGCGCACACCGTCGGCACCGGCGAGGGGCTGCTCCTGCGCAACGGGAAGGCCTGGAAGGCGCAGTGGTCGCGCTCGGGCGCCACGACGGGCACGCGCTGGACGGTGGGCGGGCAGACCGCCCGGCTCGCCGCGGGGCAGGTGTGGGTGCTGCTGGTGGACAAGGACCGCCCCGTGCGCCTGCGCTGAGCGAGTGGGCCATTCGTCGCGGATCGGCCCGGTCGGACAGGTCCTGAGAACGCCTACCCTGGAGGGGCAGCAGTCCCCGACCAGCGAGGTCCCGTTGAGCGTCCCTTCCGCCCCTCTCGAGAACGAGTCTTCGTCCGGCAGCACCGGCACGGCCCGCGTCAAGCGCGGCATGGCCGAGATGCTCAAGGGCGGCGTGATCATGGACGTCGTCACGCCGGAGCAGGCCAAGATCGCCGAGGACGCCGGTGCCGTCGCGGTCATGGCGCTCGAGCGGGTGCCCGCGGACATCCGCAAGCAGGGCGGCATCGCGCGCATGAGCGACCCCGACATGGTCGAGGGCATCGTCGACGCGGTGTCGATCCCCGTCATGGCCAAGGCCCGCATCGGCCACTTCGTCGAGGCGCAGGTCCTGCAGTCGCTCGGCGTGGACTACGTCGACGAGTCCGAGGTCCTCACCCCGGCCGACGAGGCGCACCACATCGACAAGTGGGCGTTCACCGTCCCCTTCGTCTGCGGCGCCACCGACCTGGGCGAGGCGCTGCGCCGCATCGCCGAGGGCGCGGCCATGATCCGCTCCAAGGGCGAGGCGGGCACCGGCAACGTCGTCGAGGCGACCCGTCACATGCGGCAGATCCGGTCGGACATCCGCCGGCTCGGGACGCTGGACGAGACCGAGCTCTTCGTCGCGGCCAAGGAGCTGCGCGCGCCGTACGACCTGGTCGCCGAGGTGGCCAAGCTCGGCAAGCTGCCGGTCGTGCTCTTCACCGCGGGCGGCATCGCCACCCCGGCCGACGCCGCGATGATGATGCAGCTCGGCGCGGAGGGCGTCTTCGTCGGCTCGGGCATCTTCAAGTCCGGCGACCCGGCCAAGCGCGCCGAGGCCATCGTGAAGGCCACGACGTTCTACGACGACCCCGACGTCATCGCGAAGGTCTCGCGCGGCCTGGGCGAGCCGATGGTCGGGATCAACATCTCCGAGCTGCCGGCCGACCAGCGCTACTCCGACCGCGGCTGGTAGTCGCCGACGATCGCACCGTCGCGCCTCCTACCCGTTGCAGCGGGTAGGAGGCGCGACCTGTCGAGCGGGGGCGGGCTCGGCGGCCGTGCGCGACGTCGGCGTCGAACGGGCCTCCGGCTCGCGCCGGAAGCCACGTCGTGCGCCACCGCCTCGTGCCGCCACGGCCGGGGGGCGAACCGGGCGTTCCGGGCCGGCTGCGATGCCCGCCGGTAGCATCGGAGGCATCAGGACCGTCGTCGACCACGCAAGGCGGGGATCGTGCCGCAGCCGCAGATCGGCGTCCTCGCGCTGCAGGGGGACGTCCGGGAGCACCTGTCCGCGCTGGAGGCGGCCGGTGCGCGGGCCGTCCCGGTCCGCCGGCCCAGCGAGGTCGACAGCGTCGACGCCATCGTCCTGCCGGGTGGTGAGTCCACCACGATCAGCAAGCTGGCCCGCACGTTCGAGGTGCTCGACCCGCTCCGCGAGCGGGTCGCCGCCGGGATGCCGGCATACGGCTCCTGCGCCGGGATGATCCTGCTCGCGGACCGGATCGTGGACGGCGTGCCCGGGCAGGAGACGATCGGCGGGCTCGACGTCACCGTGCGCCGCAACGCCTTCGGCCGCCAGGTCGACTCCTTCGAGGCCGACGTCGAGGTCGACGGCGTGCCGGGCGACCCGTTCCACGCCGTCTTCATCCGGGCGCCCTGGGTCGAGCAGACCGGGGGCCGTGTCGAGCAGCTCGCGCGCGTCAAGGGCGGGCCCGCCGACGGTAGGATCGTCGCGGTCCGGCAGGGGCACCTGCTGGCCACCTCATTCCACCCGGAGCTGACGGGTGACCTGCGCGTCCACGCGCTGTTCGTCGAGCTGGTGAAGGGCCGGTGACCTCCGCGCTATGAGCGGCCACTCCAAGTGGGCGACTACCAAGCACAAGAAGGCCGTCATCGACGCGAAGCGCGGCAAGCTCTTCGCGAAGATGATCAAGAACATCGAGGTGGCCGCCCGCACCGGGGGCGGTGACCCGGCCGGCAACCCCACGCTCTACGACGCCATCCAGAAGGCGAAGAAGTCCTCGGTCCCGAACGACAACATCGACCGCGCCGTCAAGCGCGGCTCGGGCGCGGAGGCCGGCGGGGCCGACTACTCCACGATCATGTACGAGGGGTACGCCGCCGGCGGTGTCGCCGTCCTGGTCGAGTGCCTCACCGACAACCGCAACCGCGCGGCGGCCGACGTCCGCATCGCCTTCACCCGCAACGGCGGCTCGATGGCCGACCCGGGCTCGGTGTCGTACATGTTCAACCGCAAGGGCCTCATCGTCGTGCCCAAGACCGACGGCCTGACCGAGGACGACGTGCTCGGCGCGGTCCTCGACGCCGGCGCGGAGGAGGTCACCGACGACGGGGAGCAGTTCGAGGTCGTGTGCGAAGCGACCGACCTGGTCGCGGTCCGCACCGCGCTGCAGGACGCGGGCATCGACTACGACTCGGCCGACCCCACGTTCCTCCCCTCGGTCAAGGTCGAGCTCGACGAGGAGACCGCCCGCAAGGTCTTCAAGCTGATCGACGCGCTCGAGGACAGCGACGACGTCCAGGACGTCTACGCCAACTACGACGTCTCCGACGAGGTCATGGAGGCGGTGGGCTGACGCCCTCCCGCGTTCGCGGAGCACCGGTCGCCCCTCGGGGTAGCCGGTGCTTCCTGCTTGTCGCCGGTGGCCGCTTCCGGACATTTCCCGGACGCTCGGACACTCCTAGCGTCCGAAGGGCCGGGGCGACGAGGCGCCGAGCGAGGCGACAGGGGGCTGCTCCGTGCGCCGACCGTCCCGCTCCACCTCCCGCCTGCTGCGGCTCGCCGCGGCCGGCGCGCTGACCGTCACCGCGCTCGTCGCAGCTCCGACGTCGGCGACCGCCGCCGCGCGAGCTCCCGCTCGTGGCCGGCTGGGAGTACGCCGCCAGCCGCCCCGGCGCGGAGCACGTCGGGGTCGAGGACGGGCGCGCGGTGTTCGAGGTCGGCTCGGTGGACCGTGTTCACCCCGCAGCGGGCGCGGTGACACGCCGGGCCCGCCCGCTGCGCGGCCCGGCCTCGGGCGCCCGGTAGCGTCTTCTCGAACGCGTGTTCGGACGGAGCGCGCCGGAGCCGAGGGGTGCGCCAGGTGACCTTGCGGGTGCTCGGAGTCGACCCGGGCCTGACCCGGTGCGGCATCGGGGTGGTCGAGGGCGTGCCGGGCCGGTCGCCGCGGCTGGTGGCCGTGGGGGTCGTGCGAACCCCGCCGGACGCCGACATCGGCCCGCGGCTGGTCGCGCTGCAGCGCGGGCTCGAGGAGTGGCTGGACGCCGAGCGGCCCGACGCCGTGGCGGTCGAGCGGGTGTTCAGCCAGAACAACGTCCGCACGGTCATGGGGACCGCGCAGGCGAGCGCGATCGCCATCGCCGCCGCCGCCCACCGCGGGCTGCCCGTGGCGCTGCACACCCCGAGCGAGGTCAAGGCCGCCATCACCGGATCCGGTCGGGCGGACAAGGCCCAGGTCGCATCGATGGTCATGCGGGTGCTCCGGCTCGACGAGGCGCCTCGGCCGGCCGACGCGAGCGACGCGCTCGCCCTCGCCGTCTGCCACCTGTGGCGCGGCTCGGCCCAGGCTCGGCTGAGCGGGCTGGCCGTGCCCGCCGCCCCCGCGGGTGGCCAGACCCGGGCGCAGGCCCAGCTCGCCGCCGCTGCGAAGGCCGCTGCCGCACGCGGCGCGGCGGGGGTACGCCGGTGATCGCCTTCGTCTCCGGCAGGGTCGCCGCGCTCGGGCCGGACACCGCCGTCGTCGAGGTCGGGGGGGTCGGGCTGGCGCTGCGCTGCACGCCCGGCACCCTGGCCTCGCTGCGCCCGGGCGAGCCGGCCCGGCTCTCGACGCACCTCGTGGTCCGCGAGGACGAGCTCACGCTCTACGGCTTCGCCGACGACGACGAGCGATCGGTCTTCGAGACGGTCCAGACCGTGAGCGGCGTGGGCCCCCGCCTCGCGCAGGCGATCCTCGCGGTGCTCGCGCCCGACGAGGTCCGTCGTGCCGTCGCGGCCGAGGACCTCACCACCCTCACCAAGGTGCCCGGCATCGGCAAGAAGGGCGCCCAGCGGCTCGTGCTCGAGCTGCGCGACAAGCTCGGCGCTCCCGTCGGCGGCGCCTCCGCCGCCCCGGCGGCCCGCATCCCCGCCCAGGAGGGGTGGCGTCTCCAGCTCGCGGAGGCGCTGACCGGCCTGGGGTGGCCGGCCCGGGAGGCCGAGGCTGCGGTCGACGCCGTGGCGCCCGAGGCCCAGGCCGCGCTGGAGGCAGGGCACGCCCCTGACGTCGCGGCCCTGCTGCGCTCGGCGCTGCGCGGGCTCAGCCGCGCATGACCAGCGACCCCCTGCGGCTCGTCGGTGGCGCGGCCGACGAGGAGGAGCGGGCAGCCGAGCTGGCGCTGCGGCCCAAGTCGCTCGACGAGTTCATCGGCCAGGAGCGGGTGCGCGAGCAGCTCGGGCTGGTGCTCGACGCGGCGAAGGCACGCAGCCGCCCGGCCGACCACATCCTGCTCTCGGGAGGGCCCGGGCTGGGCAAGACGACGCTGGCCATGATCGTCGCCGCCGAGATGGAGGCCCCGCTGCGCATCTCCAGCGGGCCGGCCATCACCCACGCCGGCGACCTGGCGGCCGTGCTGTCCAGCCTGGCCGAGGGCGAGGTCCTCTTCCTCGACGAGGTGCACCGGATGGCGCGCCCGGCCGAGGAGATGCTCTACATGGCGATGGAGGACTTCCGCGTCGACGTGGTCGTCGGCAAGGGCCCCGGAGCGACGGCGATCCCGCTGGACCTGCCGCACTTCACGCTCATCGGCGCGACCACGCGGGCCGGCCTGCTGCCCGCGCCGCTGCGCGACCGCTTCGGCTTCACCGCCCACATGGACCTGTACGAGCCGGCGGAGCTCGAGCTGGTGCTCTCCCGGTCGGCCCGGCTGCTCGGCATCGACCTGCGCAAGGACGGCGGCCGCGAGGTCGCGCTCCGCTCGCGCGGCACCCCGCGCATCGCCAACCGGCTGCTGCGCCGGGTGCGTGACTTCGCCGAGGTGCGGGCCAAGGGCGTGGTGACCGGGCCGGTCGCCGCCGCGGCGCTGGAGATCTACGAGGTGGACGCCCTCGGGCTCGACCGGCTCGACCGCGCGGTCCTCACCGCCCTGGTCAGGCTCTTCGGCGGCGGGCCGGTGGGGCTGTCGACGCTCGCGGTCGCGGTGGGGGAGGAGCCGGAGACCGTGGAGGTCGTCGCGGAGCCCTTCCTCGTGCGAGCCGGGCTGCTGGCACGTACACCGCGCGGGCGCATCGCCACGCCGGCCGCCTGGTCGCACCTGGGGCTCGCACCGCCCCGCACGCACCCCGCGACGGGGGCCATGACGCTGCCGCTCGACGATGGCGACTGAGCCGGGGCGCTGCCGTTCGGGCCGGTGCTCGGCCGACGAGAGACGCCCTTCGCGTCCGCCGCGGATTCCCCGGCTTTCGTTGCGTCTTCGTTGTCAAGTCCGGGCGGCACCGCACTAGACTTCCGCGTTGGCTGCCGACCGGGTGTTTGTCCGGAGCCGCCCAGCCCTGCCGGAGACCCGGCGCCACCGGGAAGCCGACTGGGAGGACGTTGGTGCGATCCCTCGCGAATCTCTTGCCGTTCGTACTGATCGGCCTGGTGTTCTGGCTGCTGCTGATCCGGCCCGCACAGGCTCGTCAGCGGCGCCTCGCGCAGCTGCAGGCCGAGCTGTCGCCCGGGGCGCGCGTGGTGACCACGGCCGGCCTCTACGCGACCGTGGTCGCGGTCGACGACGACGCGGTCGTGCTGGAGACGTCCCCCGGGGTCACCAGCCGCTGGGCGCGCGGAGCCGTCGGGCAGGTCCTGCCCCCGGACGAGGCGCCGGGCACGGGCGGCTCGGTGTCCTTCCGGAAGCCCGACACGGGCGCCCCCCCTCCCGACAGCCCGGCCGGCTGACCGTCAGCCGCGACGGCTGACGCTCGGTCAGCAGCGACTTTCCCCGACTTCCTCCGTCCGAAGCACGCACAGGAGACACGACAGCAGTGGCTACGAAGAAGGGCCCGGCGACGGCCTCCCGGCCGGGACGCACCTTGCTGGTGCTCCTGGTGATTCTCGTCGCGATCTTCGGCGGAATCTTCATCAAGGGCGACTACACGCCCCGGCTGGGGCTCGACCTGCAGGGCGGCACCAGCGTCGTGCTCCTGCCGCGCACGGAGAACGGCGCGGCGCCGACCGGCGAGCAGCTCGACCAGGCGGTCGACATCATCCGCCAGCGCGTCGACGCGCGCGGCGTCACCGAGTCCGAGATCCAGACGCAGGGCGACAACATCGTCGTCTCCGTCCCGGGGGCCACCGGCGCCGAGACCGTCCGGCTGATCGCGAGCACCGCGAAGCTGACGTTCCGCCCGGTCCTCGCGGTGACCGGTGCCGCCCCCATCGTCGAGCCCACGCCGACGCCCTCGGGCGAGGCCAGCGCGCCGGCCGCCGAGTCGAGCGCCCCGGCGGCCCGACCCGCCCCGACCGCCTCCTCCAACGGGCGCGTCGTGCCGGACGCGCTGCGCGCCGCGGAGCCGACGCCGGCCGCCACGGCGACCGCGCCCGCGACGGAGCCGCTGCCGACCGAGGCCCCCACCGTTCCGGACCCCGCAGCCGCCGTTCCCGCCGAGGTCCAGCAGGAGTTCCAGGACAAGGACTGCACCGCGGCGGAGAACCGCGGCGGCGGCACCGAGTTCCCGGCCGACGCCACCGTGGTGGCCTGCGACCGCGACGGCGCTGCGAAGTACCTGCTCGGCGCGGTCCTCGTGCAGGGCGAGAACGTCGACGACGCCACCGCCGGGCTCACGCCCAACACGGCCAACGACTGGCTCGTCCAGCTCGACTTCGACGGCGAGGGCACCAGGCAGTTCTCCGACGCCACCCAGAGTCTGGTCGCCAAGGCCGCTCCGGAGAACGCGTTCGCGATCGTGCTCGACAACGCCGTGATCTCGGCCCCGACCGTCCAGAGCGCCATCACCGACGGGAACGCCCAGATCACCGGTGACTTCAGCGAGACCGAGGCGCGCGACCTGGCCAACGTGCTCCGCTACGGCGCGCTGCCGCTGGCGTTCGAGCAGGGCGAGATCAACACGATCTCGGCCACCGTCGGTGAGGACCAGCTCGACAAGGGCATCCTGGCCGGCGCGATCGGCCTGGTCCTGGTCCTGGTCTACTCGCTGCTCTTCTACCGCGGCCTCGGCCTGGTCAGCGTCGCCAGCCTGGTGATCGCCGGCCTGCTGACCTGGGGCGCCATCGTCCTGCTCGGCAGCCTCATCGGTTTCACCCTCATCCTCGCCGGCGTCGTCGGCGTCATCGTCTCGATCGGCATCACCGCCGACTCGTTCGTCGTGTTCTTCGAACGGCTGAGGGACGAGATCCGGGAGGGACGCACCATCCGGACGTCCGTGGAGCACGCGTGGAAGCGCGCCCGACGCACGATCCTGGTCGCCGACGGCGTCACGATCCTCTGTTCGGCCACGCTCTACTTCCTGGCGATCGGCCGCGTGCAGAACTTCGCCTTCACCCTCGGCCTGTCGACGCTTATCGACCTCGTGGTGGTGTTCCTCTTCACCAAGCCGCTGGTCTCGCTGCTCGTACGCACCAAGTTCTTCGGCAACGGCCACCGGCTCTCGGGGCTCAACCCCGAGAGCGTCGGCCGTCACATCTCGCCGGCGGCCGCCCCGGTCGCCACGGCCACCCGCGTCCGCACGGCCAAGGAGGCCTGAGCGATGTCCCGCCTCGGATCCCTCGGACACCGGCTCTACACCGGTGAGGTGGCGTACGACTTCGTCGGCCGCAAGCGCACCTGGTACGCCGTCTCGGCCGCGATCCTCGTCATCACGCTGCTCGCGCTGTTCATCCGGGGGCTGAACTTCGGCATCGAGTTCAAGGGCGGCGCGGAGTTCCGCGTGCCCGACGCGAACTGCTCCATCGAGAGCGCGCGCGGCGTGGTGGAGGAAGCCGTCGAGGGCGAGACCATCGTCCAGAAGCTCAACGACAACACGCTGCGCGTGCAGACCGGTGACCTCGCGCAGGGCCAGGACACCGACATCACGAACGCCCTGGCCGAGGAGTGCGGCGTCGCCGCCGGCGACGTGAACGTGCAGGTGGTCGGCCCCTCGTGGGGTGGCGCGATCACCGAGCGCGCGGCATGGGGCCTCGTCGTCTTCCTCGTCCTCGTGGCGATCTTCATCGCCATCGTGTTCGAGTTCAAGATGGCGATCGCCGCGTTCGTCGCGCTGCTGCACGACATCGTCATCACGGTCGGGGTCTACGCCCTCGTCGGGTTCGACGTGACGCCGTCGACCGTGATCGGCCTGCTGACGATCCTCGGCTACTCGTTGTACGACACCGTCGTCGTCTTCGACTCGCTGCGGGAGAACTCCGCGGGCCTGCAGGGCAGCAGCCGCATGACCTACAGCGAGGCGGCCAACCTCTCGGTCAACCAGACCCTCGTCCGGTCGATCAACACCTCGCTGCTCGCCCTGCTGCCGATCGGCGCGATCCTCTTCGTCGGTGCGTTCCTGCTCGGCGCCGGCACGCTGAAGGACCTCTCCCTGGTGCTCTTCGTCGGCATCGCGGCCAGCACGTACTCCTCGATCTTCATCGCCACCCCGCTGCTGGCCGACCTCAAGGAGCGCGAGCCGGCGATGAAGGCGCTCACCAAGCGCGTGGAGATGCGCCGGTCCGGCTCGGCCCCGCGGCGGGCGGGCACGGCGCGGCCCACGGGCGCCGGTGGCACCTGGCAGGCCCCGGTCGCCACGGGTGGGGCGACGGCGATCGCGACGGTGGGACCGGACGACGACGGGGTCGGGGACCCCGCCGGTGACCCGGCCGGCGGCGACGCCGTGCCCCCCACGTCGTCCCCGTCCACGCCGTCCTCGCGCCCCCGGCCCAGCGGGGCGGCAGGGCAGCGGCCCCAGCCCCGCCGGGGCGGCGGCTCCCGGCCCGGCGGCACGCGCGGCAAGCGCAGGTAGCCCCTCGGTAGAGTCTGGGCAATGAGCTCGGACCTCGGCGGCCCCGTCGGCACCGGAACGACGGCGGGGTCGCCGCCCCTGCGCGAGCGGATCGAGCCGTTCGTCCGGGACGTGCCCGACTACCCGAAGCCGGGCGTGCTCTTCAAGGACATCACCCCGCTGCTGGCCGACGCCGGCGCCTTCGCCGCGACCGTCGACGCGCTGGCCGACCTCGCTCACGGGGTCGACGCGGTGGTCGGCATCGAGGCCCGCGGCTTCATGCTCGCGGCGCCGGTGGCGTACCGCGCGGGCGCCGGCTTCGTGCCCGTCCGCAAGGCGGGCAAGCTGCCGGCACCCACCCTGTCCGCGGCGTACTCCCTCGAGTACGGCGAGGCGGTGCTCGAGGTCCGCGAGGGAGCGCTCGCCCCGGGCGCCCGCGTGCTCGTCGTGGACGACGTCCTGGCCACCGGCGGCACCCTCGCCGCCACCCTCGGCCTGCTGGAGCGCTCGGGTGCCGAGGTCGCCGGCATCGCGGTCCTGCTCGAGATCGCGGCACTCGGCGGCCGGGCCGCGCTGGGCGGCCGTCCGGTCGAGGCCCTGATCTCAACCTGACCGGCTCGGGCGGCACGGCTCGCCGGGCGGGCCGCCGCGCATAGACTGGAACCTCAGGGCGACGAGGGGGTAGCGCGTGGGCGAAGACCGGGCCGGTGCAGCGGTCGAGGCCGGCCGCGCCACCACCGGCACGGCGGGCAACGGCGCGTCCGCGCCCGCCGGAGCCGCCCCGACGGCGCCTCCGGCCTCCGACGCCGCTGACGGCGCGCGCCTCGGCCGGCTCGGGCGAGCCGCCGCCGAGCCCGCGCCGGCGCCCCCGCGCCCGGAGGCTCCCGCCACCGCCCGCGTCCGCAAGCGGCTCGCCCGCCTGGGCGCCCAGCGCAGCGGGACCAACCCGGTCCTCGAGCCGCTGTTCCGGCTGATCCGGGAGACGCAGCCCAAGGCGGACCTGCGCGACCTCGAGCGCGCGTACGCGGTGGCCGAGCGGTGTCACCGGGGGCAGCGGCGCAAGAGCGGCGACCCGTACATCACCCACCCGCTCGCCGTGGCGACGATCCTCGCCAGCTTCGGCATGAACCCCCCGACCCTGTGCGCCGCGCTGCTGCACGACACGGTCGAGGACACCGACTACACGCTCGAGCAGCTGCGCGCCGACTTCGGCGACGAGGTGGCCGGGCTGGTCGACGGCGTCACCAAGCTCGACAAGGTCAAGTACGGCGACGCGGCCCAGGCCGAGACCGTGCGCAAGATGGTCGTCGCGATGTCGCGCGACATCAGGGTGCTCGTCATCAAGCTGGCCGACCGGCTGCACAACGCAAGGACCTGGCGCTACATCCCGGCGGAGAAGGCCGAGCGCAAGGCCCGGGAGACGCTGGAGATCTACGCCCCGCTGGCCCACCGCCTCGGCATGAACAAGGTCAAGTGGGAGCTCGAGGACCTCTCGTTCGCCACGCTCTACCCGAGCCTCTACGAGGAGATCGTCAACCTCGTCCGCGACCGCGCGCCCAGCCGGGACGAGTACATCGCCGGGGTCATCGACGCGGTCGGGCAGGACATGACGGCCGCGAAGATCAAGTGCACGGTCACCGGGCGGCCGAAGCACTACTACTCCGTCTACCAGAAGATGATCGTGCGCGGCCGCGACTTCGCCGACATCTACGACCTCGTCGGCGTCCGCATCCTGGTCGACACCGTCCGCGACTGCTACGCCGCGCTGGGCACCGTGCACGCGCGCTGGAACCCCGTTCCCGGGCGTTTCAAGGACTACATCGCGATGCCCAAGTTCAACATGTACCAGTCGCTGCACACGACGGTGATCGGGCCCGAGGGCAAGCCCGTCGAGCTGCAGATCCGCACCCACGCGATGCACCGCCGCGCGGAGTACGGCGTGGCCGCCCACTGGAAGTACAAGGAGGACGCCACCACGCCGGGCACCGCCCGCGCCGACGACGGCGGTTCCACCAGCGACATGAGCTGGCTGCGCCAGCTGCTCGAGTGGCAGAAGGAGACCGAGGACCCGGGCGAGTTCCTCGACTCGCTGCGCTTCGACCTGTCCAGCGGCCAGGTCTACGTCTTCACGCCGAAGGGCGAGGTCGTGGCCCTGCCGACGGGCTCGACGCCGGTCGACTTTGCGTACGCCGTGCACACCGAGGTGGGCCACCGGACCGTCGGCGCGCGGGTCAACCAGCGCCTCGTCCCGCTCGAGTCCAAGCTCGAGAACGGCGACACGGTCGAGATCTTCACCTCCAAGGCGGCCAACGCCGGGCCGTCGCGCGACTGGCTCACCTTCGTCGCGTCACCCCGTGCGCGCAACAAGATCAAGCACTGGTTCTCCCGGGAGCGTCGCGAGGAGGCGATCGAACAGGGCAAGGAGGCGCTCGCACGGACGCTGCGCAAGCAGGGGCTCCCGCTGCAGCGGCTGCTGTCGAGCGAGGCGCTGACCGCGCTAGCGAACGAGATGCGCTACCCCGACATCTCCGCTCTGTACGCCGCGATCGGCGAGAACCACGTCAGCGCGCAGTCGGTGGTGGCCAAGCTCGTGCAGTCCCTCGGCGGCGAGGAGGCCGCCGAGGAGGACATGGCCGAGGCCACCGTCCCCACGGCCCCGCACGTCGCCCGCGGCCGCGCCCGCCCGGCCGGCGACCCCGGCGTGGTCGTGAGCGGCGCGCCGGACGTGTGGGTCAAGCTCGCCCGCTGCTGCACCCCGGTCCCGGGCGACCCCATCGTCGGTTTCGTGACGCGTGGCAACGGCGTCTCGGTCCACCGCGCCGACTGCATCAACGTGGCCAGCCAGTCCCTCTCGCCCGAGCGCATGGTGGGCGTCGAGTGGGCGCCCACGTCGCAGAGCGTCTTCCTCGTCCAGATCCAGGTCGAGGCGCTCGACCGCAGCCGGCTCCTCTCCGACATCACGCGGGTCCTGTCCGACCAGCACGTCAACATCCTGTCGGCCTCGGTCACCACCACCCGCGACCGCGTCGCCGTCTCCCGCTTCACCTTCGAGATGGGCGACACGACCCACCTCGGCCACGTGCTCAAGGCGGTCCGCGGCATCGAAGGCGTCTACGACGTCAACCGCCTCACCAACCCGAGCGCCGGCTCGACGCCCTCACCGACCCCCGCCTGATCAGCGCGTGGCGCTCTCGAGAGCGCCTTTGTGGGGATGACGGCGACGACCGCAGCACCCGCACTTCGCGCTGAGCGCGCACTCCTCCTCCCGCTGAGCGCGCGACCGCTCCTCCGCTGATCATGCACCTTTGGCGAGTCGTCCACAGGCTCATCAGCGCCACGCGCGCTGGCCGGCCCACGCGCAGGCGGCACGCCGAGCAGCTCGGCGACGACGTGCTCGAAGCCCTGGCGGCGGCCGAGCACGTGCTCCTTCGTCACGATGCTGACGTCCCATCCCCGGCGCAACAGCGCACGTCTGCCGGCGTCGCAGGCCCGATCAGCAGCCGAGGTGTGGTGGGCCTCCCCGTCGTGCTCCAGCGCCTTCCGCCGCGCCTCCCACCCCATGTCACGCCGGAAGACGCGACCCGCGACGCGTACCTCGATCTGCAGGTCGGGCGCGGGAAAGCCGGCGTCGTGCAGCCGGAGCCGGCACCTCGTCTCGCCCCAGGACTCGCTGCGCGGGTCTGCGAGCGCGACCACTTCGCGAGCCTGTGCGACGAAAGGATGCTCGGCCCACCGCAGCTGCTCGTCGCGGGCCTTGCCGAGATCGAGTACGCCCCGGTGCGCCAGCCCGTCGAGCGCGCAGAGCGCGTCCGCCCGCGCAAGCCGACGGGCCAGGTCTGCCCCTGTGCGACGCGCTGAGGTCACCGGCACGTCGTCGAGGACCGTCAGGTCGTGGGGGGCCAGGTCCTGGCGCGGCTGCGGCGCAGCGCAGCGCAGCGCAAGGAGGCGGGCACCCTCGCCGCGACGTACGCCGTCGAGCAGGCGGCGGACGGCCCCACCCGAGGTCAGCCCACGGATGTCACCGGGGGAGAGCCCGTCGGCAATGGCCGATCGCCGGGTGAAAGGCCCGTCCAGCAGGAGGGGCATGAGGCCACGGTCGTGGCCTCATGCCCCTCGGAACGGCGTGCGCTGTCAGCTGTGGACAACTCGCCAGAAGTGCTTGATCAGCGTGGGGAGGAGAGGCGGGTCAGCGGGAGAACTCCGCCAGCGCCCGCTCGGCCTCCTCCAGCCAGGAGCGCCGGGCCTCGAGCGCCGACTCGGCGTCCGTGGCCTGCTTCTCCTTGCCGGCGGCGCGGGCCTTCTCGGCCTGCGCCGCGAGCTGCTCGATGGAGGCCCGCAGCTGTGCGACCGTGGCCTCGGCCCGGGCGCGGGCCTCGGGGTTTGTCCGGCGCCACTCGTCCTCCTCGGCAGCGCGGACGGCGTCCTCGACGCGGCGCAGCCGGCCCTCGACGCGGTCCCGGTCGCCGCGCGGGACGTGGCCGACCGCCTCCCACTTCTCCGAGATCGCCCGCAACGCGCGGCGCGCCGCGCGGTGGTCGGTGATCGGGAGCAGCTGCTCGGCCTCGGCCGCGATGGCCTCCTTGGCCTCGAGGTTGGCCCGCTGGTCGGAGTCGCGCTCGGACATGACCGCGTTGCGGGCGCTGAAGAAGGCGTCCTGCGCGGCCCGGAAGCGCGTCCACAGCGCCTCCTCGTCGTCCCTGCCGGCTCGGCCGGCGGCCTTCCACTGGGACATGAGGTCGCGGTAGCGGCCGGCGGTCGGGCCCCACTCGGTGGAGCCGGAGAGCTCCTCGGCCTGCTTGACCAGGAGCTCCTTGCGCGTCTTCGCCTCCGCCCGCTCGGCGTCCAGCGCGGCGAAGTGCTGCCGGCGGTTGCGGTCGAAGGTCGACCGGGCGGCGCTGAAACGCTTCCACAGCTCGTCGTCGGCCTTGCGGTCGAGCCGGGGCGCGGCCTTCCACTCGTCGAGCAGCGTGCGGAACCGCTCGCCCGTCGCCTTCCAGGCGGTGGCATCGGCGAGCGACTCGGCCTCGGAGACGATGCGCTCCTTGACCGTGCGCGCCTCCTCACGAGCCTTGGCCCGGGCGGCGTCGGACTCGACGCGGCGCTGCTCAGCGAGCGAGGACAGCGTGTCGAGCCGGGCGCTGAGCGCGTCGAGGTCGCCGACGGCGTTGGCGGTCGCGATGGCGATGCGCAGCCGATCGATCGAGGACCCGGCGTCCTTGGGCGCCAGCTCGGCCTTGCGGACGCGCTGCTCGAGGAGGGCCACCTCCGCGGCGAGCGCGTCGTACTTGCGGGCGAAGTAGGCGAGGGCCTCGTCCGGCGTCGCGCCCGGGTAGGACCCGACCGGGCGCTCCACCTCGCCGACGCGGACGTAGACGGTGCCGTCCTCGGCGACCCTGCCGAAGTCGCTGGTTGTCATGGGAGTCAGCCCCTTGCCTTCGCGACGGTGACGGTGTCCAGGGTCACGGGCTGGCTGGGCGCGCCGTCCCCGCCACCATCGGCGACACCGGCGGCTGCGACCTTCTTCAGGATGTCGAGCCCCTTGGTGATCTTGCCGAAGATCGAGTAGTTCGGCGGGAGCTGGGTGTCCTCGTAGACGAGGAAGAACTGGCTGCCGTTGGTGCCCGCGCCGCTGTTCGCCATCGCGACGGTGCCGGCGGGGTAGTTCGCGGCGCCCTCCTCGGGGAGGTTCTCGTCCTCGAACTGGTAGCCCGGGCCGCCGGTGCCGGTGCCCGTCGGGTCACCGCACTGCAGCACGTAGAGCCCGCTCGTGGTGAGCCGGTGGCAGGGCGTGCCGTCGAAGAACTTCTCCTCGGCGAGGAACGCGAAGGAGTTGACCGTGTGCGGCGCCTTCGCGCCGTCGAGGGTGAGCTCGATCGGGCCACAGTTGGTGTCGAGGGTGGCGGTGTAGCTCGCCTTGTCCACCGTGAGCGCCGGCTCCTCGTCGAACTGGGGCGCGTTCAGCCGGCCGGTCGCGGACGAGGCCGTGCACCCGTCGACCACGGGGGCGGCGGGCGTGGACTCCACGGACGCGGTCGACTCCGGGGCGGCGGCGGGGGCGTCGAGCGTGTCGTCGTCGTTGTTGACGAGGAGCGAGATCACCGCGACGCCGGCGATCACCGCCACCACAGCGGCGACCGCGGCGAGCACCTGGGTCCGCTGGCGGCGACGCTTGCGTGCCTCGGCTCGACGGGCCTGCTGGCGGACGTAGCGCTCG
Organism: Motilibacter aurantiacus; assembly: GCF_011250645.1. NCBI lineage: Bacteria > Bacillati > Actinomycetota > Actinomycetes > Motilibacterales > Motilibacteraceae > Motilibacter > Motilibacter aurantiacus. Next base: position 110,226 of record NZ_JAANNO010000006.1, on the reverse strand, counting down.
CGCGCCAGCTGACGCTCCCTCTTGTTGCTGGCGGCCAAGGCCGGCCCTCCTCGCGCCTCACGGCGTTACACCTGACGGATGACGGGCACAGTCTAGGCAGCCCCGCCCCTCCCGCACCGGCCGTCCCCGCACCCGGTGTCATTGCGAGGTAGTCTCGGCGCGCCCGCCGTCCGGGACCGACCTCGCTGCGGCCGTTCCCGAGCGGGGCTGCCGTGGCCGCCCCGAGGACGTGACAGCGGCGCCGGAGCCAGCGTCGCCAGAAGCGGAGGACACCCGTGCTGATCGCCGCACTTCCTGCCGCGGCGTTCGGCACCAACTGCTGGGTCCTGGCGCCGGGCGCGGGGCAGGAGTGCGTCGTCGTCGACCCCGGGGTGGGCATCGTCCCCGGCCTCGACGAGCTGCTCGCGCGCCACCGGCTGCGCCCGGCCGCGGTGCTGCTCACCCACGGGCACGTCGACCACGTCTTCTCCGTCGTGCCGGTCTGCCAGGCGCGCGGCGTGCCGGCCTATCTGCACCCCGACGACGGCTTCCTGCTCGCCGACCCCCTCGCGGCCGTCGGCCCGGGCGCCCGTGAGGCGTTCGCCGCCGCGGGGCTGGAGTGGGCCGAGCCGGACGACGTACGCCCGTTGCCGGACGGCGCCCAGCTCGAGCTCGCGGGCCTGACCCTGCGCGTGGACGCGGCACCGGGCCACACTCCCGGCTCCGTCCTCTTCATGACCGACGACGGCGGGCGCCCCACCTGCCTGTCCGGCGACGTGCTGTTCGCCGGCTCGATCGGGCGCACCGACCTGGCGAGGGGGAGCGCGAGGGACATGCGGCACAGCCTGCGGACCAAGGTCCTCCCGCTGCCCGACGAGACCCGAGTGCTCCCCGGCCACGGGCCCGAGACCACCATCGGCGCCGAGCGCGCGTCGAACCCGTTCCTGCTCGACCTCTCGGAAGTGCGCTGACATGCCCGGCTCCCCGACGTTCCAGGCCCCGAAGGGGGTCGCGGAGTACGTCCCGCCCGACTCGAACGCCTGGCTGGCGGTGCGTGAGGCGCTCTGCGCCCCGGCGCGCCGGGCCGGCTACGGCTACGTCGAGCTCCCGGTGTTCGAGGACACCGGGCTGTTCGTGCGCGGCGTGGGCGAGTCGACCGACGTGGTCAGCAAGGAGATGTACACCTTCGAGGACCGCGGCGGCCGGTCGATCACGCTCCGCCCCGAGGGCACGGCCGGGGTGATGCGGGCCGTGATCGAGCACGGGCTCGACCGCGGCCAGCTGCCGGTCAAGCTGTGGTACGCGGGGCAGTTCTTCCGGGCCGAGCGCCCGCAGGCGGGCCGCTACCGCCAGTTCTCCCAGGTCGGGGTCGAGGCGATCGGCACCGACGACCCGGCCCTGGACGCCGAGGTCGTCGCGATCGCCGACGAGGGCTTCCGGTCCCTGGGCCTCACGGGCTACCGGCTCGAGCTGACCTCGCTCGGCTGCGCGCAGTGCCGGCCCGCCTACCGCGAGCGGCTCCAGGCGTTCCTCGCCGGCCTCGACCTCGACGAGGCGACGCGCGCCCGCGCCGCGCTCAACCCGCTGCGCGTCCTCGACGACAAGCGCGAGGGCGTGCGCCGCCAGCTCGCCGACGCCCCGTTGATGCTCGACAACCTGTGCGCCGAGGACGCAGCGCACTTCAGCGAAGTCCGCGTCCACCTCGACGCGCTGGGCGTGGCGTACGACATCAACCCGCGGATGGTGCGCGGGCTCGACTACTACACGCGCACCACCTTCGAGTTCGTGCACCCCGGCCTCGGCGCCCAGTCGGGCATCGGCGGCGGCGGACGCTACGACGGCCTCATGGAGTCGCTCGGCGGGCAGGCACTGTCCGGCATCGGCTTCGGGCTCGGGGTGGACCGCGCGCTGCTGGCCTGCCGGGTCGAGGGCCTCGCCCCGGCCGACGAGTCCCGGTGCGACGTCTACCTCGTGCCGCTCGGCCCCGCCGCCAAGGCCCGGCTGGTCACCGTGGCCGGCGCCCTGCGCGGGCGCGGCGTCCGGGTCGACCTGGCGTACGGCGACCGCGGCATGAAGGGCGCCATGAAGGGCGCGGACCGCAGCGGCGCCGCGTACGCCGTCGTCCTCGGCGAGCGTGACCTCAAGGCCGGGACGGCGCAGGTCAAGGACCTGCGCTCCGGCGAGCAGCGCGCCGTCGCCCTCGACGACCTCACAGACCACCTGACCCGAACCGTCGCAGCAGCACACGTCCCGCAGGGAGAGCCCCAGTGATCCGCACGACAGAAGCAGGAACGCTGCGAGCCGAGCACGCCGGCCAGGGCGTGGTGCTCGCCGGTTGGGTCGCGCGCCGGCGCGACCACGGCGGGGTGGCCTTCCTCGACCTGCGCGACGCGTCCGGCATCGTGCAGGTCGTGGTCCGCGAGTCGGACGTCGCGCACGACCTGCGCGCGGAGTACTGCGTCAAGGTCACCGGCGAGGTGCGCACCCGGCCCGAGGGCAACGAGAACACCGAGATCCCGACCGGTGCCGTCGAGGTCGTCGCGTCCGGGGTCGAGGTGCTGAGCGAGGCCGCGCCGCTGCCGTTCCAGCTGGACCAGCAGGACGTCAACGAGGAGGCCCGCCTCCGCTACCGCTACCTGGACCTGCGCCGTGAGGGGCCGGCCAAGGCGATCCGGATGCGCAGCGAGGTCAGCCGGATCGCGCGCAACGTGCTGGCCGAGCGCAGCTTCGTCGAGGTGGAGACCCCGACGCTGACCCGATCCACGCCCGAGGGCGCCCGAGACTTCCTGGTCCCCGTACGCCTGCAGCCGGGTTCCTGGTACGCCCTTCCCCAGTCTCCGCAGCTGTTCAAGCAGCTGCTCATGGTCGGCGGGCTCGAGCGGTACTACCAGATCGCGCGCTGCTACCGGGACGAGGACTTCCGCGCGGACCGGCAGCCGGAGTTCACCCAGCTCGACATCGAGATGAGCTTCGTCGAGCAGGACGACGTCATCGAGCTCGGCGAGGCCGTCGTGCGCGCGCTCTGGAAGGGCGTGCTCGGCCACGACATCGGCGAGGTCCCGCGCATGACCTACGCCGAGGCGATGACCCGCTACGGGTCGGACAAGCCCGACCTGCGCTTCGGCAACGAGCTGGTCGACCTCACCGACTACTTCAAGGACACGCCTTTCCGCGTCTTCCAGGCCGCCCACGTGGGCGCGGTCGTCATGCCCGGCGGAGCGTCCCAGCCGCGCAAGACGTTCGACGCGTGGCAGGAGTGGGCCAAGCAGCGCGGCGCGCGTGGCCTGGCGTACGTCACCTTCGGGCAGGACGGCGAGCTCGGCGGCCCGGTCGCGAAGAACCTCTCCGAGCAGGAGCGCGCCGGCCTGCGCGAGGCCGTCGGTGCAGAGCCCGGCGACTGCGCGTTCTTCGCCGCGGGGGAGCGCAACGGCGCCCTCGCGCTGCTCGGCGCCACCCGGCTGGAGATCGGCAAGCGCACCGGCCAGATCGACGAGTCGGCCTGGTCGTTCCTCTGGATCGTCGACGCACCGATGTTCGAGCTGACCGACGAGGGCACGTGGACCTCGCTGCACCACCCCTTCACCTCCCCGAAGGCCGAGTGGCTCGACCGGCTGGAGGAGGCGCCGGGGGAGGCGCTCGCCTACGCGTACGACATGGTCTGCAACGGCAACGAGATCGGCGGCGGGTCGATCCGTATCCACCGCGGGGACGTCCAGCGCCGGGTCTTCACCCTGCTGGGCATCTCCGAGGAGGAGGCGGCCGACAAGTTCGGCTTCCTGCTCGACGCGTTCAAGTTCGGCCCGCCGCCGCACGGCGGCATCGCCTTCGGCTGGGACCGCATCTGCATGCTGCTCGCCGGCGTCGAGTCGCTGCGCGAGGTGATCGCGTTCCCGAAGACGGGCGCGGGCTACGACCCGCTGACCGGCGCGCCGACGCCGATCACGCCGGCGCAGCGCAAGGAGGCGGGGGTCGACGCGGTGCCCGAGCCGAAGGAGTGAGGCCGGCTCGCGGCTCCGGGTGAGCTAAGGTTCGCGCAGCACCATCGGTCGAGCCAGTGGCCGGACCGCCGGGAACGGCGGACTCAGCACTGATCTCGCTACCTGCCCGGCCTCGGGCGGACTGGACCGACGGTGACAGACTCTTCGCCCCTCTCCGAGGAGATGCTGGGCGTCTTCGCTCGCATGGCGGGCCTGCTACTGACCGAGGAGACCGTCGCCACGGCGCTGCGGCTGGTGACGTCCCTGGCGGTGGAGGCGATCCCGGCCGCGACGGGGAGCGGGCTCACGCTCGTCGGCCCGGGCGGGCACCCGGCGACCTCGGCGGCGACCGACGACGTGGTCGAGCAGTCCGACGCCCTCCAGTACGACCTCGACGAGGGCCCGTGCCTCGCCGCGGCGGCCAGCCGGGCACTGGTGCGGGTGGACGACACCGGGGCCGAGCAGCGCTGGCCGGGCTGGGCGTCCGCCGCCACCCGGCTCGGCCTGCGGTCGTCCCTCAGCGCGCCCCTGGTGGCCGGCGACCGCTGCCTCGGCGCGCTCAAGGTGTACGGCCGCGAGCCGCACGCCTTCGATGCGCGCACCGAGAGCATGCTCGTGCTCTTCTCCGCCCAGGCCGCGATCCTCGTCGCCAACGTGCAGGCGTACGACTCGGCGCAGCGCCTCTCCGGGCAACTGCGGGAGGCGCTGCGCAGCCGGGACCTCATCGGGCAGGCGAAGGGCATCCTCATCGCCACCCGGCGCGTCGACGAGGACACGGCGTTCGCGATGCTCGCCGCCACGTCGCAGCGGGAGAACCGCAAGGTGCACGACGTCGCCCGGGGGCTGGTGGAGTCCTACTCGCGGCGCCGCCGGTGAGCGACCGGCCGGCCGGGCGGCACGAGCCCGGCGTCGAGGGCCACCGGCGGGCGCTGCAGGCCGTGCTCCGGCGAGGCGCGGTGACCCCGGAGCAGCTGTGGCTGCGCTACTTCGCGACCGGCGGCGTCGCGGGGATGCTCGAGCTGGAGGGCTACCTGCAGGGCCTGGTGGAGCTGCCGCCGGCCGACCGCGACATGCTCGCCCAGTCGGCCAACGAGCTGCTCGACGAGGTCGCCGGGCGCCTGCGGGTGCCCTACAGCCGGCAGCTGCGGGACCCGCTGCCCCCTGCGGGGCCGCTGCTCGCGCTGGTTCGCCTCCTCCAGGAGACCCCGCGGGCCCTGTCCGGCGGGGTCGACGACGCGGTCGCCGCCGCGGTCGCGGCCCTCGGGCCCGGGATCGAGGCCACCGTCTACGTCGTCGACTACGCCGAGGAGCGGCTCGTCGCGCTGCCCAGCAGCAGGCATCCGGAGCGGCCGCCGATCGGCCTCGAGGGGACCCTGGCCGGGCGGGCGTTCCAGCTCACCGAGACTCAGGCGGCCTTCCACGACGCGCAGCCCCGGCTGTGGGTGCCGCTCCTGGACGGGGTGGAGCGGATCGGCGCGCTCGACGTGGCCGTGAGCACCGCCAGCGAGCTGACCGACCCCTTGCTCCGCGAGCAGTGCGAGTGGGTCGCCTCGCTGGCCGCCCACCTCGTCGCGAGCGCGGACCGGTCGGGGGACACGGTCGACCGGGCCCGGCGGGGCCGGCCGCGCAACGCCTCCACCGAGCTGCTGTGGTCGCTGCTGCCACCGTTGACCGGCGGCAGCGAGACGTTCACGATCAGCGGCCGGCTGGAGCCGGCCGACGCGGTCGGCGGCGACGTCTTCGACTACGCCCTGAGCGGCGACCGGGTCCACCTCGCGGTGTTCGACGCGATGGGCCACGCCCTGGGCGCCGGGCTCATCGCCGCGACCGCGCTCGCGGCGTACCGCGCCGCGCGGCGGTCCGGGGCGGGGCTGTTCGGGCAGGCCGCGGCGCTCGACGAGACGATCGCCCAGCACTTCCCGGAGGCCTTCGCGACCGGGGTGATCGCCGAGCTCGACCTCACGTCCGGGGCCCTGCGCTACCTGGTCGCGGGCCACCCCGCCCCCCTCCTGCTGCGGGATGCGCGGGTCGTGCCCGGGCTCGCGGACGGGCGCCGGGTGCCCTTCGGCCTCGGCACCGGCGCGATGGACATCGGCCAGGCGTCGCTCGAGCCGGACGACTGCGTGGTGCTCTACACCGACGGGGTGACGGAGGCCCGGGACGCGGCGGGCGAGTTCTTCGGCCTGCCGCGCCTGGTGGACCTGCTCGAGCGCGGGGCCGCCGCCCGCCAGCCGCCCCCGGAGACCGTGCGCCGGCTCATGGCCTCGGTCCTCCACCACCAGCAGGGGCTGCTGCAGGACGACGCGAGCGTGGTGGTGGCGCACTGGGGCCCGCCGCCGCCGATCCCTGGTGCGCGAGCGGACACCGCCGACTGGCGGTGACGATCCTGGCGATACCTGGACATCAGCCGCGATCCGCCGGGGTCGAAATTCGCGCGCCTGCGCTATGTGGCTGAGCACGCACGGAGCGGTACCTTCTGCGGTGCACGGTTTGGCGGGCTCCAGCTGGGCTCCTCGGGGGAGGGCGCCGGACGAAGGGCGGCGGCGTGGGTGGGCGGGCGAGGCCGGGCTGGCGCGTCCCCGTCGGCCGTCTCCTTCGGACGGCGGCGGTCGTCCTCGCTGCCGCGGCGCTGACCTCCACCGCTCTCGCCGCCCACGTCGACGGGCCGCGCAGAAGTGCAACGAGCATTGCACTTCTCGGCTTGACGGCGCTCGCCCTGCTGGTCAGCGGCGGGCTGCTGGCGGTCCGGCTGCCCGGCAACGGCCGTAGCCCCTGGCTGCTCACCGGCTACCTCACGGCCGGGGCGCTGATGGCGTTGCGCTCGGTGCTCATGCCGGCGGGCCCGCGCCCAGGTGACTCGCCCGGCCCGGCGGCGGGCGACGCGGCGCTGCGCACGGCCGCCGAGCACTGGGCGGACACGGCCGGCACCAACGCCCTCGTCACGGCGGCCGCGCTCGTCTCCTGCGCACTGCTGGCCGCCCACCGCCCGTATCCGACGCCCAGGGCCTGCCTGTCGGTCGGCACGGGGCTGGTGCTCGGCGGCGCGTACCTCTGTGTCGAGGGGGCCCCCGGCGTCGCCCTGGCCGGGCCCGCGGGCGACGCCACGGCGTACGCCTCGGTCGCGCACGGCGCGCTGGCCCTGCTCGCACTGGCCGCGCTCGTCGGCCTGCGCCGGGCCGCGGGCCCGCGGCCCGACTTCACGCTCGCCTGGCCGCTCGGCCACCTGGCGCTCCTCACGGCGGTCCTGCTGCTGCGCGCGCTCTCGCCGGACGTCTTCGGCCCCGGCTGGTGGGCCGCCCTGGCCCTGCAGGCGCTGGCCGCCGTCCTGCTGCTGGCGGGCCTGCTGACCGGCGTCGCCCGGCTGGTCATCGCCCTGGAGAAGGGCGTGCCGCGGCGGGCCGAGGACGGGCACCGGCTCGCCGGCCCGCCGGCGGAGGCCGTGGCCGGCTCGCAGGTATCGCGTCGCGAGGTGCTCGACCTGCTGACCGACGGGCATCTGGAGGTGGCCGTCCAGCCGGTGGTGTGCCTCGCCGGCGGCAAGCCGGTGGGGCTGGAGGCGCTCGCCCGGTTCTCCGCCGGGCCGGCAGGAGCCCCGCTCGCGCCGGCCGGGGTGTTCGCCGCCGCCGGGGAGGCCGGGGTCGGGGTCGAGCTCGAGGTGCTCTCCGTACGCCGGGCGCTGGGCCTGCTCGACCGGCTGCCGGCCGGGCTGTGGCTGTCCGTGAACGTCTCCCCGACCACCGCCGCGAGCCGGGAGCTGTCCGGGGAGCTGTTCCGGGCCGGCCCGGCCCGTATGCGGCGCATCGTGCTCGAGCTGACCGAGCACGCCGCGGTCGAGGAGTACGACCTGCTCGTGGGCGCGCTCGAGCCGCTGCGGGAGGCGGGAGTCCGCGTGGCGGTCGACGACGCCGGCGCCGGCTTCGCCAGCTTCCGCCACGTGGTCCGGCTGCGCCCCGACGTGGTCAAGCTCGACAGCAGCCTCATCGCCGGGATCGACGCCGACCCGGTACGCCGGTCACTGGTGGCCTCCCTGCTGCGCTTCAGCGCGGACATCGGGGCGACCGTCGTCGCCGAGGGGGTCGAGACGAAGGGCGAGCTGAAGGCGCTGGGCGAGCTGGAGGTCGCCTGGGGGCAGGGGTACCTGCTCGGGCGGCCCGGCTGCGTGGCCGCCGTCCTCGACGGGCTCGTCGGCCAGCGGGTGTAGCCGGCTCCCCGGGGGCCCGGCCTGGCCTTAGCCTCGAGCGCGTGACCGACCTGTTCAGCTCCGCGGGCGAGGACGTCGCGCGCGGCAACGCGCCGCTGGCGGTGCGCATGCGGCCGCGGTCCCTCGACGAGGTGGTGGGGCAGGCCTCGCTGCTCGGCCCGGGCGCCCCGCTCCGCCGGCTGGCCGAGGGCGGTCAGGCGCCGGCCTCGGTCGTGCTGTGGGGGCCGCCCGGCACCGGCAAGACCACCCTGGCGCACCTGGTCTCGGCGGCAGGCGGCCGCCACTTCGTCGAGCTGTCCGCGGTGATGGCCGGGGTGAAGGAGGTGCGCGCCGTCGTCGAGGACGCGCGCCGGCGGCTCGGCTCGTCGGGCCAGGAGACCGTGCTGTTCGTCGACGAGGTGCACCGCTTCTCCCGCACGCAGCAGGACGCCCTGCTGCCGTCGGTGGAGAACCGCTGGGTCGTCCTCGTCGCGGCCACCACGGAGAACCCCTACTTCTCGGTCGTCTCGCCCCTGCTGTCACGGTCCCTGCTGCTGACGCTGTCACCGCTCACGGACGAGGACGTCCGGGTGCTCGTGCGGCGCGCGCTGACCGACGCGCGCGGCCTCGGCGGTGCCGTACGCCTGGAGGAGGCCGCGGAGGAGCACCTGCTGCGCATCGCCGGCGGGGACGCCCGACGTGCCCTGACGGCCCTGGAGTCCGCGGCGGGGGCGGCACAGGAGGCGGGCGCCGCGGCGATCGACGTGGAGACCCTCGAGCGCGCGGTGGACCGCGCGGCGGTCCGCTACGACAAGACCGGCGACCAGCACTACGACGTCGCCAGCGCGTTCATCAAGTCGGTCCGGGGGTCCGACGTCGACGCGGCCCTGCACTACCTCGCCCGCATGGTGGAGGCGGGGGAGGACCCGCGCTTCATCGCCCGCCGGCTGATGATCTCGGCCAGCGAGGACATCGGCATGGCGGACCCGACGGCCCTGCAGACCGCGGTCGCCGCCGCCCAGGCGGTCGCCCTCATCGGGATGCCCGAAGCCCGCATCATCCTTGCCCAGGCCGTCGTCGCCCTCGCCCTCGCGCCGAAGTCGAACGCGGTCTACCTGGCGGTGGACGCGGCCATCGCGGACGTGCGCCGCGGGCTGGCCGGGCCGGTGCCGGCCCATCTGCGCGACGCCCACTACGCGGGCGCGAAGCGGCTCGAGCACGGGGCGGGCTACCGCTACGCCCACGACTACCCCCACGGGGTCGTCGCCCAGCAGTACGCCCCGGACGCCGTGGTGGGCCGTGACTACTACGCCCCGACGGGCCACGGCGCCGAGCGGATGATCGGCGACCGGGTGGACCGCCTCCGGCGGGCGGTGCGCGGCCTGCCCGCTCCCGAGGCGGCCGTCGCCCCCGCCCCGCCGCCGCCCCCCGAGGCGGCGGAGGGACCGGAGGCCACGGGGTAGGGTTCCCGCCATGTCCCCTGGGGAGATCGCCGGCCTGGTGGCGGCGTTCGCTTTCGTGCTGCTCGTCGGTGTCGTCGCGGTCCCGCTCGTCAAGCTGGGCCGCCTGATCGACGAGGCCCGCGGCACCGTCCGCGGCCTGACCGACGAGACCGTCCCGCTCGTGCGGGAGGTGACGACGACGGTGACGACGACCAACGGCAACCTCGTCAAGCTCGACGGCATCACCGGCAACGTGCAGGAGATGTCCGGCAACGTGTCGGCGTTCACCGCGCTTCTGGTGTCGACGCTCGGCCGCCCCATGTTGAAGGCGTCGTCGTTCAGCTACGGCGTCCGCGAGGCGCTCTCCGAGCGCCGCCGGCCGACCGGGACCCGCCGTGCGCAGGGCCGCCCGACCCGCGGAAGGGGCTGACGTGATCCGCCGGCTGTTCTGGCTCGGCCTCGGCGCCGCGCTCGGCGCGCTGATCGTGCGCCGGCTCACCCGCGCCGCGCAGGCGCTCACCCCGCAGAGCATGGCGCAGACCCTCGCCGACGCGATGCGCGAGCTCGGGGCGGGCATCCGCGACTTCGGCCAGGACGTACGGGCCGCGATGTCCGACCGCGAGGCCGAGCTCCGCGACGCGCTCGGCATCCCCGACGGCGAGGCCCCCGACAACCGAACCGGCGATTCCGGAAGGACGCGTCACTGATCATGGAGTCCGCCGAGATCGCCCGTCGCTGGCTGTCGTTCTTCGAGGAGCGCGGCCACCGCGTGGTCCCGTCCGCATCGCTGATCGCGGACGACCCCACGCTGCTGCTCGTCAACGCGGGCATGGTGCCGTTCAAGCCGTTCTTCCTCGGCGAGCAGACGCCGCCGTCGCCGCGCGCGACGAGCATCCAGAAGTGCGTGCGCACCCTCGACATCGAGGAGGTCGGCAAGACCACGCGCCACGCCTCCTTCTTCCAGATGTGCGGGAACTTCTCGTTCGGCGACTACTTCAAGGAGAAGGCCATCCCGCTCGCCTGGGAGCTGCTCACGCGCTCGCAGGCCGACGGCGGGTTCGGCTTCCCCGAGGACCGGCTGTGGGTGACCGTCCTGCACGAGGACGACGAGTCGGCCGACCTGTGGGCCAACGAGGTGGGCGTCTCGCGCGACCGCATCCAGCGCCGCGGGCCCAAGGACAACTACTGGCACATGGGGGTCCCCGGCCCCGGCGGCCCCTGCTCGGAGATCTACTTCGACCGGGGGCCGGAGCACGGCGCGGAGGGTGGGCCGGAGGCCGACGAGGAGCGCTACCTCGAGGTCTGGAACCTCGTCTTCATGCAGTACGAGCTCAGCGCCGTCCGCAGCAAGGTCGACTTCGACGTCGCGGGCGAGCTGCCGGCGAAGAACGTCGACACGGGACTCGGCCTCGAGCGCATGGCCACCCTGCTGCAGGGCGTCGACAACCTTTACGAGATCGACACGACCCGGCAGGTGCTCGACCGCGCGGCCGGGCTGGCGGGCAAGACGTACGGCGCCGAGAGCCGCAGCGACATCTCGCTGCGCGTCGTCGCCGACCACGCGCGAACGGCGGTGATGCTGATCGGTGACGGCGTGGCGCCCTCGAACGAGGGCCGCGGCTACGTCCTGCGCCGGATGATGCGGCGCACGATCCGCAACATGCGGCTGCTCGGCGCCCCGGACGCGACGATGCCCGAGCTGGTGGACGCGTCCATCCGGGCGATGGCCCCGCAGTACCCCCAGCTCGAGCAGCAGCGCGACCGCATCACCAAGACCGCGGTCGCCGAGGAGGCGAGCTTCCTCTCGACGCTCCGCTCGGGCACCCAGCTGTTCGACCTGGCCGCCGGTCAGGCCAAGACCGCGGGCGCGCGCAGCCTCTCCGGCGAGGAGGCGTTCCGGCTGCACGACACCTACGGCTTCCCCATCGACCTGACGCTGGAGATGGCCGAGGAGCAGGGCCTCTCGGTCGACGCCGACGGCTTCCGGCGCCTGATGCAGGAGCAGCGCGACCGGGCGAAGGCCGACGCGCGGGCGAAGAAGACCGGCCACGCGGACGTGTCGGCGTACCGCGGGGTAGCCGACGCGATGGGCGCGGCCGTCACCTTCACCGGCTACGACGAGGTGGTGGGCGAGGGCACCGTCCGCGGGCTGCTCCGCGACGGCACCTCGGTCGCCGTCGCCGCCGAGGGGGACGTGGTCGAGGTCGTGCTCGACCGCACGCCGTTCTATGCCGAGGGCGGCGGCCAGCTCGCCGACGCCGGTTACCTGCAGCTGGCCAATGGCGCGCAGATCGAGGTCTACGACGTCCAGCAGCCGGTGCCGGGCGTGATCGTGCACCGCGGGAAGGTCATGGCCGGCGAGGCCGTGCTCGACCTCGGGGCGCAGGCCGTGGTCGACATCGAGCGTCGCCGGGCGATCTCGCGTGCGCACACCGCCACGCACATGGTCCACAAGGCCTTCCGCGAGGCGCTGGGCGAGACGGCCACCCAGGCCGGCTCGGAGAACGCGCCGGGGCGCTTCCGGTTCGACTTCCACGCCGCCGGTGCCGTGCCGCAGACCGTCCTGCTCGACGTCGAGCAGAAGGTGAACGAGCTGCTCGCCCAGGACCTGCCGGTCCACGCGGAGGTCATGACGCAGGCCGAGGCCGTCTCCTCCGGGGCCATGGCGCTGTTCGGGGAGAAGTACGGCGACGAGGTGCGCGTCGTGTCCGTCGGCGACTGGGCGCGCGAGCTGTGCGGGGGCACCCACGCCCAGCGCTCGGGCCAGCTCGGCCTGATCACCCTGCTCGGCGAGTCCTCCATCGGCGCGGGCACGCGGCGCGTCGAGGCGCTCGTCGGCACCGACGCCTACCGCTTCCTGGCCCGCGAGCACCTGCTCGTCAACCAGCTCTCGGACGTGCTCAAGGCGCGGCCGGAGGAGCTTCCGGAGCGGATCGGCGGCATCGTCGAGCGGCTGCGCGAGGTGGAGAAGGAGCTGCAGCAGGTCCGCTCCGCGCAGGTCCTCGCGGCCGCCGGCGGGCTAGCCGCCAACCCGGCCGACGTGTTCGGCGTCGCGGTCGTGACGCACCACGCCCCCGACGCCACGAGCGCCGACGACCTGCGCCGGCTCGCCCTCGACGTCCGCGGCCGCATCCCGGCCGACCGGCCCGCGGTCGTGGCCGTGGCGGCCCAGGCGGGGGAGCGCCCCGTGGTCGTCGTCGCGGTCAACCAGGCGGGCCGGGAGTGGCGGCTCAAGGCCGGTGCCCTGGTCCGGGTGGCGGCCCAGGTGCTCGGCGGCGGCGGCGGTGGCAAGGACGACGTCGCCCAGGGCGGCGGCACCGACCCGGCGAAGATCGACGAGGCGCTGCGCCAGATCGAGCACACGGTAGGGTCGACGGTCACCGGCTGAGCGCCGACCGATGGAGCCCGAGGCCTTCCTGCCCGGCCCCGGCGTGCGCGCCGGTGCCCGGTTGGGCGTCGACGTCGGCAGCGTCCGGGTCGGCGTGGCGGTGAGCGACCCGCGGGCGGGCGTGGCGGTCCCGGTCGAGACGGTGCCGCGCGCGTCCGCCCGGTCCGGCACGGACATCGAGCGCATCCGCGCGCTCGTCGACGAGTACGCCGTGGTCGAGGTCGTCGTCGGCCTGCCGCGATCGCTGTCCGGGGCGGAGGGGCCGGCAGCGGAGGCCGCCCGGTCGTTCGCCAGGCGGCTGGCCCGGCGCCTGGACTGCCCCGTGCGCCTCGTGGACGAACGGCTCTCCACGGTGGCCGCGACGCGCGACCTGCGATCCGCGGGGGTGGACGCCCGGCGCGGCCGTACAGTGGTCGATCAGGCAGCGGCCGCGATCGTCCTGCAGAGCGCGCTGGACCTGGAGCGCTCCACCGGGCAGCCTCCCGGTGAGGCGGTGCCGGGGCGTGCGCGCCCCGGAACCAGGGACGCGACCGGCGCGTTCGGAACCGAGGACCCCAAGCACCAGGTGGAGGAATGAGCGGAACGAGAGCGGCCGGGCGCCGACGCCGGGAGAGCCGCAGCAGCGCGATCGCCGTCATCGTCTCGCTCGTCGTCGTCCTCGGCCTGCTGGGAGCGGGCTTCCTGGGCGTGCGGGCGCTGGTCGACGGCGTCGACCTGGCGGGCAGCACCTCCGAGGACTACACCGGCACCGGGACCGACACCGTGCTGGTGGAGGTGCGCAAGGGCGACACGTCGTCCGCCATCGGCCGGACGCTGAAGGCCGAGGGCGTCATCAAGACCGTCGGCGCCTTCGTCGACGCGGCGACGGCGAACGAGGAGTCCAAGGGCATCCAGCCCGGGTTCTACAACCTGCGCAAGGAGATGGCCGCGGCCGAGGCGCTGACGCTGATGCTCGACCCGTCCTCCCGGGCCGAGAAGAAGGTCACGATCCCGGAGGGCCTGCGGGTGACCGAGATTCTGCCGCTGCTCGTCAAGGGCACGGGCATCCCGCGCAAGCAGTTCAACGCCGCGCTCAAGAGCCCCAAGCTCAAGCTGCCGGACTACGCGGAGGGCAACCCCGAGGGCCTGCTCTTCCCCGCGACCTACACGGTGGCCCCGGACGCGACCGCGCTGTCGGTCCTGCAGCAAATGGTCAACCGCTACGAGAGCGCCGTGGAGGAGCTCGACACCGCGGACGCCCGCCTCGACGTCTACGACCTCGTGAAGATCGCCAGCATGCTGGAGAAGGAGGTCAACAACGAGGCCGACTACGGCAAGGCCTCCCGCGTGGTCTACAACCGGCTCGAGGCGAGGGAGTCGCTCGGCTTCGACTCGACGCTGCACTACTTCTACAACGACGGCGAGGCGCTGACCACCGAGCGGCTGGCCGTCGACAGCCCCTACAACACCCGCAAGTACCAAGGCCTGCCGCCGACGCCGATCAGCAACCCCGGCATGGCGACGCTCGAGGCGGCGGTCAACCCGACCCCCGGCGACTGGCGCTGGTTCCTCACCATCAGCCTGGAGACCGGCGAGACCCGGTTCTACGACAACTACGACGACTTCGTCGCGGACCGGATCAAGTACGACATCGACTACTGATGGTCGCTCCCGCGGGGCGGCGCCGGGCGGCTGTGCTCGGCTTCCCGATCGAGCACTCGCTCTCCCCGGTGCTGCACCGGGCGGCGTACGCCGCGCTCGGGCTCGAGGGCTGGTCCTACGACGCCCACGAGGTGGACGAGGCGGCGCTGCCCGGGTTCGTGGAGCGGCTCGACGCGGCGTGGGCAGGGCTGTCGCTGACGATGCCGCTCAAGCGGGCCGTGCTCCCGCTGCTGGACGAGGTGTCCGGCACCGTGCGCGCGACCGGCGCCGCGAACACCCTCGTGCTGCGCGACGGCCGCCGCCTCGGCGACAACACCGACGTCCCGGGGCTGGCGGCGGCACTGCGAGAGCGCGGCGTCGTGTCGGCGCGGAATCCGGTCGTGGTCGGCGGCGGGGCGACGGCCGCCTCGGCGGTCGCCTCGCTCGCGCTGCTGGGCGCGTCGAAGGCCCGCGTGGTCGTACGCCGCCCGGCCGCCGCGGGCCCGCTGCGCGAGGTGGGGGAGCGGGTCGGGGTGGCGCTCGCCGTCGAGCCGTGGGACGAGCCGGCCCGGGTGGCCGGCCTGCTCGCCGGCGCGGACGTCGTCGTGGCGACGACCCCCGCGGGAGCGACCGACGACGTCGCCGCGGCGCTGCCGGCACAGGTGGCCGGCGTGCTCCTCGACGTGGTGTACGCCCCCTGGCCCACCGCGCTCGCGGCGGCCTGGCGGCGCTGCGGCGGCGCGGTCGCCGGAGGGCTCGACCTGCTCGTGCACCAGGCGACGCTGCAGGCCGTCGCGATGACCGGCGCGCGGGTCGCCGCCGCCGACCTCGTGGCGCCCATGCGCGCCGCCGGTGCGGCGGCGCTGGCCGCCCGCGGCTAGGGCCTCAGAGCATGCGGTCGACCTCGCACAGGTAGCCGAAGAAAGCGGTCAGCTCGCGGGGCTCGGTGCTCTCGACCTCGACCTCCAGCCGCCGCGCGACGAAGTCCTCGTTGGCCTCGACGCGCACGGCCGTGTCCAGCCCGCGCCGCGCCGCCGCCGCCCGGGCCGCGCCCACGCGCGCCAGGTCCGTCACCAGCACCTCCGCGTACAGGCGGAACCGGTAGGTCAGGGCCAGGTCAGGTGCCACGGGCGCGACGAGGCCGAAGCGTTGCAGCCGGCGCACGTGCGCCCCGCGCAGCAGGTCGGCGCGTGCCCGCGCCTCCGCGGCGGCCTGCCGCGCGCGCTCCGCCGCCTCCTGCGCCCGCGCGCGGGCGGCTTGCGCCCTCGTGCAGGCGAACCGGGCGCTCTCCTGCAGGGCCGCGAGATCCTGCGCACGGGCCATCCCAGGCACCTCCGACACGACGACGACGGGGCGGCGACGAAACGGTCCGAAGTATGCAACAGCGCTTCCGCTCGCCCCGGCAG